>DATKIS010001120.1:0-11566 GCA_035543975.1 Pyrinomonadaceae bacterium | reverse complement strand
CGGAGTCTCGCCCTTGCACCCACTCATGTTCACGATGATACCCAGGAGCAGTGAGCAGAGTGCGAGTTGGGAAATAGGTCGGTTGATAGGGACCCGTCTTGTATGTCTTTTCATGCGTCGTAGAGCCTGGAACGCAAGCGTTGCCAACAGCCACTGGAGGACTTTTGGCGAAGCGTGCTCCCTACATGCAAGTTCACCCGGCAAGATTGAACAACGAAAGCTGTGTTTATTACCTCGGAGCGCGACTAATGGGAGGCCAAGGTATCATCGATTGCCGTTCCGGTAAATCGAGACTAATGCCAAATTTACTAGATCAGCAAAACGATCCACTAAATTCCCCAGGCGGCACGAAACTCTTTTAGTGAGATTTCGTGGGATTTCGCGGATCGTTTTTACAAATTCTTACGAAAGTCACTTGCCGGTGAAGAGCGTCTTCTCATCAACGAAGCAAAGGCCGTTGTCCCAGGGGTCATAGGTGTAAAACGAGCGCTCGCCCCAGGGCCTTACTACGATCTCACCTGCGCTGGCGCCATGAACGTCATCTGAGGAAAGGCACCCCAACTCCTGTGCCCGGGCGTAAACCTCCTCGAGATTACCCACTGAGAAGTAGATATTGTCTGGCAGCGGCTTGGCTTTCTCTCCTCCGGGAGTTGGATCCACCAGGGCCAGGATGACCGGGCCACAATCGATATAGTGACGCGACGCATAGGGGATGCGCCTGCCGGGATCGCCCAATAACTTTCGATAGAACGCTTCAGCCTGATCCAGGTCGTCGACCTGCAGAATAATTCGAAATAGTTTGTCAGCCAATGTATGACCTGCTCCCTGGGGTTTGACAGACTTGCTCAGCTCCGGCGTTACCAGCCGACCGCGTATCTGCCCCGCCGCGGGTCGGCGCCGGCTGAGGACACATTAGTCTGAGGGTCGTAGATAATTACGGTGGGCGCCGAAAGAGTGCCCCAGGCGGTCTGAACCTTTACTTTGTGGCCGCGATCCTTCAATTCGCTGATTGTCTTCTGCGGAATCCGGTCCTCGATATTCAACGAGCCG
Organism: Pyrinomonadaceae bacterium; assembly: GCA_035543975.1. Taxonomy (GTDB): domain Bacteria; phylum Acidobacteriota; class Blastocatellia; order Pyrinomonadales; family Pyrinomonadaceae; genus PSRF01. Next base: position 10,516 of record DATKIS010001120.1, on the reverse strand, counting down.
GGGAGGAATTCGTGGTCATCAAATGAGCTGACGTAATGCTGGGTGTCAAACCGTGGCGACTCAACGGCCGTCTGCGGATCCATTCCAAACTCGAGGATGTTGAGGAGGACCTGGAGGAGCGCCTGGTCCTGATTGTCGCCACCCGGTGTACTCAGGACCATGAACGGCTGCCCATCTTTGAGTACCAGAGTCGGGGTGAGTGTAATCCGTGGCCGTTTTCCGGGAGCGACCACGTTCGGGCTATTTGCGTCAGTCAACGCCGATTGCAGCCGCTGTCCCATCAATACGCCGGTATCCCCGGCTACCACGGCCGGCAGCCACGCCCCGCTTGGCGTAGCGCTGAAAAGATTCCCATCCTTGTCGATTACGTTTACGCACGTGGTGTCGTTGGCCCTTTCAACTTCCGGAACTGAGGACACTCTTCCGATAGTTTGGGCGGTGGCCAAAACCGCCCGCATGTTTGAAGGATCGCCGGGCTGCGGAGCCAGCGAGGCGCGCTCCTTGTCTATCAGCGGCCGGCGCAAGGCAGCGTAACTCTTTGAGAGAAGTTCATTGGCCGGAATCTTTACGAAGTTAGGGTCGCCGTAATAGCGATCGCGGTCCGCCATGGCGAGCTTGAGCGATTCGGTGAGCGTGTGAATATAGGCGGCGGAGTTGTGGCCTAGTGCTTTGAGGTCATAGCCCTCCAGCAGATTAAGGGTTTCCACCATGGCCGGACCCTGGGTCCAAAATCCCGCCTTGTAAACCTCATAACCGCGATAGTCAGCCTTTACCGGCGTTCCAATCCCGGCTTTGAACCGAGCCAAATCCTCGGCGGCGAGGAGGCCGCCATTCTTCTGCATGTAGTTGCCAATGCGCCGGCCCAGCGGTCCCTTGTAGAAGAAGTCTCGCGCGGCCATCAGCCCGAGGTGGCGTCCGCTCTTAGTTGGTCTAGCCCCGCGCTTTTCGGCTGCGACGATGGATCGCAGAGTGCGGGCCAGGTCGGTCTGAACGAAGACATCGCCAACTTTGGGCACCTCACCGTTTGGCATGAAGACCCTCTTCGCGTCGGCCCACTGTGCGAAAACGCTGCCGCGCGTTTTGATGTATTGCACTCTCAACTCGTCGATGGGGAAACCGTCGGCCAACTCGATAGCCGGTTGCATAACCTCCGCCAGGGATTTGGTGCCGAATTGATCGAGCGCGGTGACGCAGGCGTCGAGCACGGCGGGTACGGTTGCCGCCAGGGGACCCGTTGACGGAATAGGACCAGACTTTGCGCCCGCCATAGTTGGCCGGTCTGCTGCTGCTTTGGCTTGTCTACTCATGAAAAATTCACGCGTGGCTTTCATCGGGGCCTGGCCCATGCCTTCAACCACCGCCACGTCTTTGCCCTTCAGCTTGATCAGGATTGGAACTTCGCCGCCAAACGAGAAGTGGGAAAACTCAATCACCGACGCAGCCAGGATTGTCGCCACACCTGCGTCTACCGCATTGCCGCCCTTTTGCAGTATCCGCAAGCCGGCTTCAACCGAGAGTGGGTGACCACCCGCCACGACACCACGTTGGCCACGAACTACCGGTCGGAAGGTTGGGGTCTGAGCAGAGTTTAGGGGAACGGCCCACGAAGCTAACGAAAGGACAAGTAACAATGCGACGCGTTTTTTGGGAAACATAGCGGGCCCGCCTCTCAAGGATTCGGGCGAATTGTTATACCGTTTGGGTTGGGAGTCAACGGCTATCCGGTGGTGGGCAGTATGTAAACAGCGGAATTCTTAGCGCACCTTTGCGGTGCTTTGCGTTCTTTGCGGTAAAAAAAAGGGCGGAACAATTAACCGCAAAGAGCGCGAAGACCCCAAAGATTGCGCAAAAGGATAAGCTTAGGACTACTCCCGCAGCGGTCCGGGCTATTTTGCTTGCAAGCGAAATTCAGCAAATCACTCGACGACACGAGGGTGATCACTTGAATGACTGAACAATTAGCTGTGTAGTTGGTAAGTTCGGAAGTGGCTGGTAAGGAAAAAAGCTAAGAGCGCCGACCTCCCCCAAGACCGGCGCCCCTTTGCCTTTATCCCAGTTCTCCCATGGAGAATTAACGATGGGCGCATACTAAACTGTCTTTTAGTCCGCAAGGTTGCAGTATTCTTGCAAAGACTTCACGGGAGCGTAACAAAACTTTCGCAAACTTTTTGCCATAAGACTCCAGTAACGTCTGCGGAGTCACCTAAACCGGCAGATTAACCCACAAACGGCACTCGTATCGAAGCAATTACGGAGCAACGTTCCTTATGACCCAGCGAAAAGTCGCGCCCTATGGCTCATGGAAGTCGACCATTACCACTGACCTAATTGTCAGCGGCGCCATTGGTCTAACCCAGCCCCTAATTACTGGCGAGAGCGTTTACTGGATCGAGATGCGTCCCACTGAGGGCGGCCGTAACGTGATTGTCAGGCGAGATCCTCAATTGAAAATCGAGGAGGTGACGCCTCAACCGTTTAATGCGCGAACCCGTGTCCACGAATACGGCGGCGGGGATTATGCCCTCGGCGATGGCGTGGTTTACTTCTCAAATTTTTCGGATCAGCGGCTTTACGCCGTAAAAGATGGAGCAACGCCCGCAGCGCTTACTCCAGTTGGCGATGTTCGTTTCGCGGAGGCAGTCATTGACGCAACGCGAGGCCGGCTGATTTGTGTTCGGGAAGACCACACCACCGGGCGTGATGAAGCAGTAAATACTTTGGTTACTCTCAAACTCGATGGTAATAGCGACTACGGAACGGTGCTGGCGGAAGCCGCCGACTTCTACTCGTCCGCGCGTCTCAGTCCTGACGGTAAGCGGCTCGCTTGGTTAGCCTGGAATCATCCGAATATGCCCTGGGATAGTAGCGAGCTTTGGCTTGGCACCTTTGGAGATGACGGCGCATTCGCTTCAACCGAGCGGATTGCAGGCGGCGATGGTGAATCCACATTTCAGCCTGAATGGTCACCTGATGGCGTGTTGTATTTCGTGTCAGATCGCAGCGGTTGGTGGAACTTGTGCCGACTAAGCGAGACCGGTGCGATCGAGCCGGTCTATGAAAAAGAGGCTGAGTTTGGCATGCCACAGTGGGGCTTTGGCATGTCGAGTTATGCATTTGAGTCGGCTGAGCGAATTGTCTGCACTTACATTGAAAACGGCCTGTCGCGGCTTGGGCTCATCGACACGCACACCAAAGAGTACCTGCCCGTCGACTGCGAATACACCGACATCAGATATGTGCGTGCATCTTCCGGACAGGCCGTAATGCGGGCGGCTTCGCCAACCTCGGCGGCTGCGATTGTAAGACTCGATTTGTTGACCATGTCGTTTGAGGTCCTTCGCCGCTCAAACAATTTGGACATAGACCCCGACGACATTTCGCGTCCGCAAGTTATCGATTTCCCGACGGAAGACGGCTTGACCGCTTACGGTTTCTTTTACGAACCCAAGAATCAAAACTTCCAGGGCCCTGAAGACGAACTGGCGCCGTTGCTGGTTATGAGCCATGGTGGGCCAACAGCTGCGGCTACCACCGCGCAAAGTCTGACTATTCAATACTGGACCAGCCGGGGAATTGCGGTGCTGGATGTGAACTATGGCGGCAGCACTGGCTTTGGGCGAGCCTATCGAGAGCGGTTAAAAGGTAAGTGGGGAATTGTAGACGTTGACGACTGTATTAACGGCGCGCGCTTCCTCGTGGAGAAGGGCGAAGTGGACGGAAACCGCCTGATGATCACCGGCGGGAGCGCAGGAGGATATACCACGCTCTGCGCGCTTACTTTCCGCGACGTCTTTCGCGCCGGCGCGAGCCACTACGGTATCAGCGATGCCGAGGCACTGGAAAAGGACACGCATAAGTTTGAATCCCGGTACTCCAATGGACTCATTGGGCCATATCCCGAGCGCCGCGACATTTACTTTGATCGCTCGCCAATCAACTTCACCGAGCGTTTGTCATGTCCGGTGATCTTCTTCCAGGGACTGGAGGACAAGGTGGTGCCGCCGAATCAGGCCGAGATGATGGTTGAGGCGTTGCGGGCGAAGGGAATTCCGGTGGCCTACCTGCCGTTTGAGGGCGAACAGCACGGATTTCGGCAGGCGAAGAATATCAAACGGGCGTTGGATGCGGAGCTGTATTTTTATTCGCGGGTGTTTGGATTCGAGCTGGCCGACGCGGTTGAGCCGGTGGAAATTGAGAATCTGTGAGAGGTCGCGAGCAGTGAGGCTTGTGTTTGGGGTTAGTAGCCGGGCATAGATTTTCCATATGTCATTTGACAGTTCTCATTTGTCATCGGCTTTGCAGTCGTTCTGGCTTTGCCGCACACATCTCCTAAGACACGCAACACTCACTAGCCTTAATTTCCCGCTAATCGATCGGCTTATCCGCAATCGTCGCCGCCCCGCCACCATGATCTCCACCCCGCAGCAGTCCGCTTTGATCCACGAAGTAGGATAACCGTCCCGTCTGTCCATATTCACGGGGGATCGCTACGGCCTCAAATCTATTCGTAGAAACACTGACTTCGATTTTGTAGCCATACTTTTCAAGCAGGTCTTTGCTCACGAGGCCTTCTGAAATCAGCTCATCAAGGGTGGCGTAACGCCCGGCGCCCTTGGTCGACTGGAATGTCGCCTCGGCGCTGGCTACCGTTTGGAGCAAACTCTTCGCGATAGATTCGTTCGTCGTCAGCGGGGTCGCCTGGACGTCGCTGGCCAGGCCCGCCGTCAACAACACCAGCAGACTCTTCGGAACGTGAAGCTCGTGGAAGGGCCCCATCCCTTCGTTGGACAAAGCATAGGTTACGGGTTCAATTACCGGATTCATCTGCGTTAGAAACTCTCTCATCTTCTCATTAACGGGGGCGGCAGGATTCCCATTCATCGGGTAGTAACGCTCAATCAGACCCGGGCCGACGTAAACCTGACCCTGGACCTGTCGAGGCTGCCACCGGCTCGAGTTTCGAAAACTACTGTTCGAAGACAGCGTTTGGTGCTCCAGAAAAGAATCCGCAACGTGACGAGCGGCTGTGGGATCCGTCGATAGGACCAGAAAGTCGCCGACGAAGGCATAGGAAAACATACCGGCGTACGAGGTAATTTCGGTGTCTCCGCGCTTCTCAGTTTGCGCAAACATATTCGCGCCTTTGGCCCCCAGCGCTTCGATGAGCTTTGGGATTAGCCGCTTCACGCCTTCTTTGTCTTTTACTGCGACGGCAATAATCGGCCCCGGCTCAGGCGTTACAGGTTTCTCCTGCGCCGTTTTCTCGGAGCCCTTCGGTTCAGCGGTTGAGCCTTTTGAGGTGGTTACATCAGCGGCCTTAGCCGGCATGGCAAGGGCAATTTCGTTTCCCAGGAGGGGAATTAAGTCGTCCTTTATCTTGAGGCCCAGTCTCTTCTCGAGGATGGCAAACGGAGACTCCGGCGGATGGTCGGCGGCAGTAGGCGTTGCCCCACCCGGGCGCGAGACGTTGAACTTTCGGGACGCCTCTTCCGCGTCTACAAACGACTTCAACATCCCCTGATGAATCTGATTGTAGTCGAGCGAGACGGCAACCATGAGTTCAACATCGGCGGGAAAGATTCCGGAAGAAGCGATCACCAGCGGCGGGCCAGTCACGAATTGCGGGACAAACGGAACAGCATTGTCTTTGGTCTGTTCGTCATTGATTATCAACGTGCGAAGCACATAGCCGTCGCCCTCAAAGGCGAGGGCTGCGCCCACCGCTTCCGGCCATTTGGGCTGCCCGCCAAAAAGCAGACTCCAGAGTGAGCCGAAAGCGAAATTAAGCGGGTCAGCTTGACCGGCCTGCAGGGTAGCGCCGGTGGAGGTCTGAGCATCGGTTCTATCGCCTGGCGGCGGGCCAGATGGATCGGGCACCGGTGGCGGAGGTTCCTCGACGGGAGCTAACTCCGGTTGTTCTTCGGGCGCCGTTGCGACAACGCTCTCTTCTTCCTTAGGTGGATTGGCTGCCTCGGCCTCAATCCGCCGCCGCGCTTCCTCCTGGGCTCTTAGGCTCTGATCGCGTTCTTCCTTTTCAATCGACTTGATGTCGACATACAGAAAGACAGATTCGGAGGCAAAGCGATTGCGAGCCATCGTAAAATTCTGGTCCTCCGCCATGGCCTTGCTACCGGGAGGTACCAGGTCGCGAAGTGCGAAGGGCTGGTCACTCAACAAAATCAGGGATCCGGCCTGCTTCATTTGATAGGGCGGCAGAGCGGGCTCGTCCTGCTTTGGGGCAACAGAAGGATCGACGGTCTTTGGCTTTGCCTCATCAGGGACTTCCGCCGGGGTCGGAGTCGGGGTAGGCAAAAGCATGGGAATGAAGCCACGCAATTCGGGCTCAAACTTTTTAGCCTCCTCGACGGAAGCAAACTCGATGGCGATCAAGACGGTCGGTAGTTTTGGGCGGGCCGGCCAAGCGGCCACCAGCATTCGTGAGCCGGTGAGAACTTCCGCATGGGCGTTGAGCCATTTCACCGCCGTCCTGAACTCTTTAGGTGGGCCGCCTAACTTGATCATTGGATCCAGGAGGTCTTTTACGGCCGGGGAACGAATCAGCGCGCCTACCTGTCTGATCTCGCCGTAGATCCGATAGCTGTCGGCCGCGAAAAGATTGTCGAACGTGGGAACGGGTTCGGGCGCCTGCCTGATAGCCGGTTTCCGAGGTGGAGTGCTACGCCGCTGTTGCGCGAGTGCCGGGGAGACGAGGAGGGTGAGCGCGCAGCAGAGGCTAACGAAGAGGCGTTTATTGCTTTTGTGATACTTCATGAGAATGACCAATCCATTTAAGCGCCGCGGTATTGTGGGGGCGGCACTCCGTGGCCGCCCAAGTGAAGACAGCGATCCCCAAGGTAGTAACAATCCGCACGGTACGTGGGGCGGCCACGGAATGCCGCCCATACAAGCCTACTTCGCCACGCGCCGCCACACGTTCGTCTCGCCTTCGTGGCTGATAAGACGTTTTACTTCGCTGTAGGCTGCGGCGTAAGCCACCCGCATCTCGTTTGCCGATTTCGCGTTCGTCAACTGTTTCTCGACTTCGGCTGTTGTCATCGGCGTCCTGCCTGCGTAACGCGCCACCGTGCGTCCCTCACCGGCCAGGTGTATCGCCAGACCCTCTGCCAGCCAGCGAGGCGTGCGGCCGTGACCAATCCGCTCGATCAATACATGTACGAGTTCGTGCCGCAGGGTTGTTTCGAGAATCCGCCGGCGCCGGAGAGTTGCCAGTGGCTGAAGCTCAATGCGATTGCCTTTGGTTGCCGCCGCCACCCATGCAGGTTGGCCCGTTCGGCCTACGAAATCGCCGGTAGTTTCGTTAACGAAAACCTCGAGGGCAGGGAACCGGGCACTGACGCCCGCGCCGGCAATGCGGGCGACCAGCGATCCGCGGCTGGCCTGGAGAAAGCGCAATAAGGAATCGATCTCGCGTTGCTGGACGGTCGCGGGATAGTTAACCCGAAAGCCCTCGCTGCCAAGCGTCAAGCGCTTCGCTTCGACCGGATTGACCGAGGAAAGCTTCAAGCTTCCGTAATCGTGCCAAATTAGGTCGGTAAAGGCTCGAGTTGAATCCTCGGATGCGGCAGGGTCGTGTCGGGATATGGAAAGTGGGACTTGTGGATCAAGGAGCGGGGGCAAGCCCGCCTTCCTGACCTCGAGCTTACCAAAGGTGAGGTGGTGAGCTGCGGCTGAGAGGTTTTTGAGGTCATAGCAATTGGACAAATCCCAGAGTCCCGAGGTCTGGAAGGATGGCTTCCACCCCAGGGGCGCTGCCCCGCTGGGGACCCCGGGCTTTCCTCCGCTCTTCTGTCGGACTGAAACGCTTTTCGTGCTAAGTACCACAGCTGCGCGCGCTTCTACACTGGTACCCGGGAAATACTTGGTAAGTATCTGCCGGTAATTTGCACCGCGAAGGGCCATTGTGTGAGCGCCTTCCTGGCAGAGTCCGAGGCCATGGCCGAATCCACTGCCGTGAAACACGAAGTTTGACCCAGCGCGCGAGACTTGAAAACGCGAACTCTTGAGCAGGTTCCAGCCGAGCGCCCGGCCGACGATAATCTTGAAGTCCCAGCCCTTAACCAGCACCCGACGCTCGCCTTCGATAGCAATCAACTCAGCGCGACCGCTCGCGTCCTGTCGCATGACATGAATGCCGTCCAGTTGGTTTCCCACATTCGTGCGCGGATCGGTTTGTATTGCTTTGAGAAGTTGCGGCGTAGAAATTACGTCGGTCCAGTTATGGTGCCGATCAGTGGTGCAATATTCGTCTGCCGAGCCTCTCAAATAGGGTGGCGCCTTGGCGCCCCAGAGAGAAGTCAGATTCGCGGTTGCTCCACCACAGGAGGCGCTGAAATAAGACTCGGCAACGTGGTTACCCGCATCCAGCAATACTTCCCCTTTCGTCGCATGTACAGCCTGGAGCGCGGCTGGGGAAACGGAGGCGGTCGAGTCGGAATCGACGGGGCGAAATCTCTGGCAGTGGGTGCTGGTGCAGAAATTGTAACCGTCTGCAGAGTGGCGGCCAATATTCTTCAGGGCGTACGTCCGGCTCGCAATCGCGAGCGCCTTGAGAGCCTCGGGCTCGCGCTCGGTGCTGCCTTCAGCAGCGACAACGCCGAGCACGTAGTCTTCAAGAGACATTTGTCGCGTAATGTTTTCGCGAACCAGGTGAACTCGCACCTCACCCGCCGAAGCGGCCAGACTCATAGATGGCCTGGCAGAGGGCGGCTCATCAGTTTTCCGGGTCTCTCCCCGACTCTCGCTACCGGCGTTTCCCTGTGCGCTGGCCGACCTCGCAAACTCTTCGAAGAGGGGGCGCGCCACCTGCGCCGCCTCGGAACCATGGGCGCGGGTCAGGAAGACAAGCACCGCGAGCTTCACGTTTTCCGGCGCCGACTCGCGTTCCACAGTTGAATTGTCGCCGGCAGCAATGGCCGACGAGGCGAACCCGACAAACCAACCCTGCGAACGAAAGCCATTAATCTGCGTTGCAGTGCCGGTCTTGCCAAAGATGTAGATTGGAAGCGAGTAAAGATTGGCGGTCTCAGCGGTGCCATAACGAACCGCCCCACGCATACCCTTAACAATCAGGGACCGGTGGTCCCCCTGGATTGTGATATTCGCGTTGAGGACCGGAACGTAACCTCGGGCCGGCGCCACCCGCGGCGTAAATAGGTGACCACCGTTAACCAGCGCTGAGTATGCGTCAAGCACCTGGATCGGCGTCGCCTGGAGGTCAACGCTCTCACCGATTGCGTTCTCCGAATGCCATTCGTTTCGCGGCAGTTTTCCCTGCGCATCGATGCTGCCGCCGATCCCGCTGCTCTTCCCGAAACCAAATTCGCTCAGCGTGGAAACAAAGGCGGCTTGGTTTAGCCGCTCGCCTACTTTGCCGAAATAGTAATTACACGAGTAGGCGATGGCCTCAGTCGGATTCAGCGGCGCCAGATCGCGGGGATGGGAACAGACGGTTTGAAATCCTTCGTGGGCGTACTTCTCGTGGCAAAGCGTTTGGGATGTTTCATCAATCAGGCCGGTTTTGAGAGCGGCCAGCGCGGTGAACGGCTTGATTGTCGAGCCGGGTGGCAGGTTTTCTTCGAAGGCGATCTGGGGATTGACCACGGCGCGCACTCGCCCGGTCTGCGGATCCATAACGATGATCGTGCCGCGACGATCGCCCAGTGCGGCGGTGGCTGCCTTCGCCAGTCGCTGATCAAGATTCTCTTCGCCGGCTGCTTCCCCCGGCGAGGCTGAGAACGGAGAATATCCTCTGGAGGTCAGGGTCATCGTCCCGAGGGAAGCGACCACGCAGATTGTTACGGCGACCAGGAGCAACAAGCGGACGCGGTCCGGTTTCGAGGCCACTGCCTCCGGCGGACGCGGCGACCCGATCGCTACCACTTCCGCTTCCGTATCCGTCGACCCAGCCAGCGAGAAGTCTGGCGTTCGTGGGTTCAATGAGTCAGGTGCGAGCATCAAACAGCCTCGGCAACAGGTTCGGGTTGGCGCGCCGGAAGGGGATCGGCGGATAAGAGGGCGATTGCCTTGAAGGTCATAACCCATCCGAAGAGAGTCAGGGCAAAAACTACAGCCAGGCGAAGAACAAGGAATGAGATGTCCAGCCACGCGTTCTTAACCGAAAACGTCTTGCTTAGCAGGAAGTATGGAATCACCGCGAATATGAGAAAGCCCACCAGGTAAACAAGCACAGACTGCGGGGCGAAGGTACGGGCGAGTAGTGTCTTCAAGCTTTTCAGGGTCGCGCCGAGTCCTTCCTGAGCAGTGGCCAGCCAGAGATGAATCGCCGCGAGCGGCAGAACCAGACCAAAAGCCAGGTAGCGAAGGGTGGACAGCGAAGCAATTCGCCAATCGATTGGCAGGGCAGACTCACGTGCATTCCCGAGCGCCGCGACCCGCCGGGGCAGGGCCGCGGCCGCATCGCGAAGGTTTGCGTCAAAGCGGAGTTGAGCTTTCCCCAGCAGATACCCAATCAGGATCGCCAACGCGATCAGCGGCA
>DATKIS010001119.1:0-3882 GCA_035543975.1 Pyrinomonadaceae bacterium | reverse complement strand
TCGAGCGCACCCTCCTCCTTCTTCCCCGCCACGAGCCAAAGCGCGCGCGCCAGGTTACGTCGCGCGACTCCGTTTGACGCATCGTGTTTGACCGCCTCGCGCCATGACGCGAGAGCCTCTTCACCACGACCCTTCGACGCCAGTACGTTACCGAGGTAGTAAGCCGCACGGCCGTCGGAGGGGTTGGCCGTCACAGCTGCGCGCAGCACTTCGATCTCCTCGAGACGATGCGGGAAGACAAATGACGTATCGCCCTTCGCGCCCAGGGCGTACTGCTCACGCGCGCGGGCTTTCTCGCCAATCTTCTCGTGGAAATAGCCGAGGGTGTAATGAAGCAAGGGGAACGCTGGTCGGCCTTGCGCACCCGAGCGACGAATTGCCTCCTCTAAAACCCTCATGCCTTCGCCCGGCCGCCCTACGGCCAGGTAGTCAAAAGCCAACTCCAGCACCGAGTCAGGCTCGCGCGCGAGCAGACGCCATAATTCGCCCTGGGCCTTCCGGGCCTTCTCGTCGTTGCCGCGCGCTTTGTGAATTTCGTACTGCTCGCTCAGGGCAAAGTAATCCAGCGGCATCTCCCAAACGACGGCATCGATACGCTGCTGCGCGCCATCAAGTCGGCCCGCCAGACGCTCGGCCATCGCCATCACCGCACGCGCCTTCACGTCGCGCGGGTCGAGCGTGACAGACTGGTGCAAATGTTCGGTCGCTCCTGCGATGTCACCTGAAGCCAGGGCCATTTCGCCGAGGACGTAATGCGCGACAGACTCACGGTGTCCACTACGGACCGCCCACATCAGGTGTTCGGCCGCTTCCGAGTTGCGCCCCTGCTCACGCAAGACAAGACCCAGGTAGTAGTGCGCGTCGCCCGCATCCTTGTTGCGGCGCAGCGCTTGCTCCAGATGCTCCGCCGCCTTGGCATACTCGCCGCTCCGGTAGAAAGAGAGGCCGAGTGCGGCGTGCGCGGGCGCGAATCCCGGGTCGCGCTTGAGAGCTTCGGCGAACGCCGTGCGCGCCGCGCGCTCGTTGCTTTTCTTATCCGCGGCGAGTCCCTCCGCGTATGCCTGCTCCGCACTCGCGGTAAGCTTTGGATCAGGGATAGGCCTTCTGGCTGGTTTGAAATCGGGATTCCCGTCGATGGGCGTGTCAGTGGCGTAGCGAATCAGCTCGCGCCCACCCTTGGCCTTGATCGTGACGACAAGGGGTTTGCCGGCGGCGTCTGTTGGGAGTTTGACCGAGGCTGTAAAGGTCTTCGCGGGATCGAGGTCAACTTTGTCGGAGTGCAAGCGACGGCCCCCGCTCTCGATCGCGACCTCGGCGTCGTCAAACTTCGCGTTCACGTTTGCTGTAACCAAAGCGCGCTCGCCCTCGACTGCGACATTGACCGCCGCGTCACGCGTCGCTTCGTCCAAGCCTCCGCCGAGACGGTTGACGGGGAACCAATATTCCGTGAAACGCTCGACGCGGTGCGGCGCGATAAATTGGTGCTCCATCTGCGTCTCAAAGCGACCGGCCTGAAACTCGACGTATTGCCCGTCCGTATCCGTGAGCTTGTCAACCCAGATGCGCCCGCTTTCATCCGTGCCCCAGGTCCACGTCTTCTTTCCCGGCAACTCTTTGTGATCGGCTACGTGGACGATCCCCCAGTCAGACTTCTCGTAGTAGACACCAAAGAAGTCGCGCTTCGAGTTGAGTGCAAAAAGCGAGAGCTCGTTGCGAACCTCGCGATACGTACCGATGTCAATTCCCTTCTCCTTAGGGAAGGTGTACACGGGCCAGAAAGCGTGCGGGTAGGTCTCGCGCATCGGGTAGATGAAGCGCATATCGTCGGTGGCGGGCGCAGCGGCCGTAGACCAGTACCAATAGCGGCCCGGCGTTTCGCGGCGGTTGTTCAACGCCACTTCAGTCTCGACGGCCTTGGTGCCCGGGCGAAGTCGGACCACGATGGACCACTGCATGCGCTGCACGCGTTCTGTGTCGCCGATGATGACTGAGGCACTTCCGTCCGGCTCCATCCGCATCGCGTAGTCGATGGGAGAAACAGTCGTGAGCGTGTGACCGTCGGGAAAGTTCCACTCGATGCCGCCTGATACCCATGCCCCGCGGATGGCGACCATCGCGTATTTGACTACGTGATTGGTGTAGAGCACGTCGCGGTTGGCGGTCTTGTCGAAGATGGCATAGACGTGGCCGCCCAACTCTGGCAGGACGGTTACTTTTAGGTATTCATTCTCCAGATAGACGGCCTTGTAGCTTTTCTCCACGCGGCGATTGGTCAACGAGTCGAGCACCGGGTAGGGGTAGACAGGTCGCCACTTGCGCCGCTGCCAGTCGAGCAGCGCCGGGTTCGGGTCGGGCTCACCAAGTTCATAGGTCTGAATTGTTAGCGGCGATTCCCACACGCGCGGAAATTTTCCCGACTGCGGGCGCGCAGTCACCGCGAGCGACAACGCGAAGGCAAGAATGGCTGCCGTCTGCAGCGCGATAGAGGTTCCTGACGAAACCCTTCTCTTCATTAAACCCATCTGATCCACCCTTTCACCCCTTTTTCTAAACTAAAATTCGCCGAATCCAGGCGTTTAGAGTACAAGCTTTAGCTTGCGTCTTTGGCCAGCGGCAACCTAAAGGTTGTACTCTAAACGCCTCACGCTCGGAACTCTTCGGAGGCGATCGCGTACCTCGCAACCTTCTCGCGCGAAACCTCGAAGCCTATCCCGGCGCCCGCAGGGGCGTGGATAAAGCCATCGCGATCAATCGTGATCTTCGGCTCAATAATGTCGTCTACGAACCAGCGCGCGGAGGCTTCGATGTCGGTCGGGTGGTTCAAGCCTTCAAGCGCGGCGAAGTGAAGCCCTTGCGCTGAGCCGACGCCCAGTTCGGGCATGGTGCCGAGCCAACAGCCGAGACCCGCCGCGCGCACCTGGCCGAGCATCAATCGAGCTTCACTCAAACCGCCCACGCGCTGGATCTTTATGTTGACTATGCGCGCCGCATCCCTCTCGATGATCTCCTCAACGTCGGCGAGTGACTCGGCCGACTCATCGGCGCATATGGGTGTACGCAACTGCCGTTGTAACTCAGCCGAATCGGCGTGGGCACCGCGCGCCAGAGGCTGCTCAAACATCATCAGATCGTAGGCGTCCAGTTTAATAAAGATCTCAGCATCGTCGAGCGAGTAAGCGGCGTTCGCGTCCACCATTAACGGCAGGCCCGGAAATAGCGCGCGAAGGTGCGCGACCGGCTCGACATCCCAGCCCGGCTGAATCTTGATCTTCACACGCCGGTAACCTTCGGCAACGTACCGTTTGACGCGCTCAGTCAGCTCTTCGATGGTGTCGAATATCCCGACGGCGAGGCCCGAAGCAATAGGCGTCCGGTTAGCGCCGAACAACTCGCACAGCGGCGCATTTAAGTTTCGTGCGTGTGCGTCCCAAAGCGCCCCTTCAAGGCCGGCTTTGGCGAAGGCCTGGCCTGCAACTTCGCGGAGCCGCTCATAGAAGCGCGTCGCGTCGATCTCGCGTTCAGCCAGCACGAGCGGTATCAGCTTCTCCTTAAGAGTGAGCCACACGCTATCAGGCGTGTCATCGGAGTAGAACGAGCCTGACATTGGCGACGCCTCGCCCCAGCCCACCACACCGCGATCAGTGGTCAACTCGATCAGGACTACGTCCTTCTCGGCCACCGATCCGTTGCTAATTCGGAACGGCTCCACAAATGGCACGCACACCCGGTACAACGCGACGCTGTCGATCCTCAGCGGCTTGATTTCGGTTTCTGTTTTTGCTGTTGACATAAGTCACACATGCCTGGTTTGCCACAAAAGTCGTTGGTTGATCAATCCCTGCTAACCCGCGGTAGCGGGCGATAGCGTAAAGCCTGGGGTGG
>DATKIS010001118.1:0-2301 GCA_035543975.1 Pyrinomonadaceae bacterium | reverse complement strand
AGATCTCTCTACGCTGAGGGATTCAAGTGGAGTCGCATTACACCTAATTAGAGGCGGATTCCACAAAAACTTTTCCGTGGCACACGAGGTGCTCTAGTAACAACCGGCACGCACGGAAGACCCAATGTAAAGGTTGAAAGTGCCCCCGCCGCCATCACTTCTCTGAGCGCCGCCTGCCGCTGCGCCAGCCACCCGCCGAGCAACCCTTCAGTGCTTCCCCCCGAAATTGGAACCCAGTCAGAAATGACTGGGTTCTCCCGCATTTAGGACCAGATTATTCTTACAGACCGCTTTCTGCTTTCAAATACTTGAGAATCAGCCTGATCTGCAGAGGCTCCTTCGTCTGACGACACCATACGGTGCTTTTAGGGGCGGTCAACCTGCGACGGATTTTGTCACATTGACGGTGACGTTTTCTGTCTTTTTGACCATTTCGTGTGCGTAATGAGCAGTCGAAACCTCCGATAATGTGACTTTGAAAAAAATAGTTTTGAAGCCGTTGTTTAGGTTCGACATCGGGTTTCACTCTTAGTTCCGAATCCTTATCTCGAGTCTCAAGCATTTGGTAAACTCCAGCGATGCCTCAGAATGCCGCCGAGCCAGTTCCATCGCAATCGAGACTTTTAACCAAACCTCACGTCATAACCGACTCTATCCGTTCGGTGACGCCATCGCTACGGCCTTGTATGGCAGCAGTAGTGTCTGGAGTTCTCCTTGTCCTATCGTTTCCTGATTTCGAGCTGTCGCCACTGGCGTGGCTTGCGCTGGTTCCGCTACTCCTAGTAGTGGCGGGATATGCCGGCCGTCCCCAAGGAGGCCGCGCTTTCCTCCTGGGCTGGATTTTTGGGACGGTTTTCTTTTATGGATCGTGCTACTGGCTGACTTATTCAATGATCCATTTCGGGGGAATCGCACCATGGGTCGCCTTCATTCTGCTGATCCCGGGAGCTCTTTTGCTTGGCGTTTTCCCAGCTATTTTTACGGCTGTACTCGCGCGCGCAGTCAACAAATGGGGGCCATCGGCCTTGTTCGCTGCCTCCTTTCTGTGGCCAGCCCTGGAATGGCTGCGCCTTGAGATTACCGGGCAACTTTGGAACGCGTTAGGCTATTCGCAGGCCTATCACGGTACGCTGATTCAGGCGGCAAGTTGGGGTGGCGTCTATGCGGTGAGTTTTCTTATTGTGACAGCAAATGCAGCTGTCGCCTTAGCCATCCTGATCCGCAACGCTAAGGGGTTAGTCGTTTCAAGCGCTGCGCTCTTACTCTTAGTCGCGGTAATGCTGGGCACGAACATGGTTTCAAGACGCCGAACGCCAGGAGTTGAACAGCGCCCGGGGATTACAGTTGTGGCAGTTCAGCCTAATGTGCCAATGGACTTAATTAAGTCTACTGAGGACATGCAAAAACTGACGTTGCGTCATTTCGAAATGACCGTAACGGCGTTAAAAGAACTCGAACCAGACGGCAGTCCGCGAATCGTTATCTGGCCTGAGTCGCCTATGAACTTCGCCTATGGTAGCGACTCTTATTTGCGCAAGTTGCTAGCCGACCTCGCTGTGCGCCACAACGCTTCGATCCTGTTGAATTCCCAAGAGGTCGCACCAAATAACGGCCTTTACAACGCGGCGGTACTCATAAATCAAGAGGGTGGCCTCGTCGCTCAATATGATAAGATTCGCTTAATGCCATTTGGTGAGTATGTTCCAGTGCCGCAATGGGTACCCGGAGCGGGTTTGATAAGAGGAATCGTCGGTGACTTTACACCCGGTTCCAACTACAAACTGATGCCAATGGGCGATTTCCGTGCAGGCGTGTTTATCTGCATTGAATCAGCTTATCCCTCGATTGCACGCAGACTCACTTTGGAAGGTGCAGACGTATTGGTTAATATTTCGAACGACGGTTATTTGGGACCTACGGCCGTGATGCGTCAACATTTGGCGAATACAGTCTTCCGTGCGGTGGAGAACAATCGCCCACTAGTGCGCGTCACCAACACCGGGATCACGGCCTTTATGACTCCAACCGGGGAGGTCAAAGACGCTACCCAGGGCTTTCGACCCGAAGTGAGGATCTGGAGAATCCCACGGTCACAAAACGCGGGAACTTTCTATTCCAGGCACGGCGATGTGTTTGCTGCTGGCTGCGCCATTCTAAGCCTATTGATTTTTGTATTTTCCTTTTGGACTCGAAAACCTTAATACCCTTTTGAAGTTACTTGTTTGGAGGATCAATGATCGAGACTTTATCAATCCAGGATTTGCGAGCGTCTTACGATGACCTGCTTACTCGGGTAAACCA
>DATKIS010001117.1:0-3329 GCA_035543975.1 Pyrinomonadaceae bacterium | reverse complement strand
CAACCACCGCGAAAACAGACAGTCGGCATGTCGAAGTAGCGTCCATACTCCTGAGTCAGGATGTCCGCAGCTACTTTTGAGGCGCCAAACAAACTGTGCTTGGTGTGATCGATGCTCATGGTCTCGTCGATGCCGTCCCGGTATTCGTGGCTGTCATCGATCTCCCAACGCTTCTCCATTTCGACCAGGGGCAGACGGTTGGGAGTGTCGCCATATACCTTGTTCGTCGAAGTAAAAATGAAGGGCGCGTGGGGAAAGTGCTTTCGGGTCAACTCGAGCAGGTTCAAAGTTCCATTTGCGTTGACGGTAAAGTCTGTCCGCATGTCTCGCACCGCCCAGTCGTGTGAAGGCTGCGCGGCCGTGTGAATCACCGCTTTGATTTCGTGGGCCACTGGCTTGACGGCCGATTCCAGCCCCTCGGCATCTCTGATATCGACGTCATGGTGAGCGTAGCTGCGACCAAGATTCTCCATCAGGCCTTCAAGGTTCCATTTGGACGAAGCCTCAGGGCCAAAGAAAGTGGCCCGCATGTCATTGTCTATGCCGACGATCTGGTAGCCGCGAGCCGCGAAAAACCTCGCAGCTTCAGAACCAATCAATCCGGCGCTTCCCGTTATCAGAATCCTCTTCATTGAATCCTCCAATTAAATTAAGCCTGCGCTGGCTCTCTTCTTAACCTGCCGTTTTGCCGGCCCAATCGTCCCGCGGTTTTCTCGCTGCGCGGATGCTGATGATCGAGTTCGGCCTCTGGCAATAGCTGGCTGAGAAAGGCGCGTAGTTCTTCGTGTGCTTCCCGGTTAGCCAAGTCTTCAAGTCGTTCGAGTGCTTCTTTCACTTCTGCTTCAGGGTAAGCCGCAATCTTCCCGATGAAGATCTTCGGGTGACGGGTCTTCGCAAAACTTTCGCTTTGGAGGTCCAACTGTTCGAGCAACTTCTCGCCCGGTCTAGCTCCAATGAAGACCACTTCGATGTCTTCGAATGGCTTCAGACCCGACAGCGTTATGGTGTCTTCCGCCAACTCGAGAATGCTTACCGGCTCACCCATGTCCAGAATCAGAATTTCTCCGCCCTCACCGATCGCCCCGGCCTGCAACAAAAGACGGGTAGCCTCCGGGATGGTCATGAAGTAGCGGAACATGCGCGGATCCGTCACTGTTACCGGACCACCCTTGCGAATCTGATCCTGAAAGACTTTGATCACTGAACCAGTCGAGCCAATCACGTTGCCGAATCTGACGGCGACGTAACGAGTAGCTTCGTAACGCTGGTTGAGCGATTGAATAACCAGCTCAGAAACCCGCTTCGATGCGCCCATCATCGACGAAGGACACACCGCCTTGTCCGTCGAGACCAGCACGAAAGTCTCTACGCCGCGTTGTCCGGCCAACTCGGCCAGGCTGCGGGTGGCCAACACGTTGTTCTTGACTGCTTCAGCCGGATTCATCTCCATCATCGGAACGTGCTTGTGGGCGGCGGCATGAAAAATCACCTGCGGGTGATAGGCATCAAAGATTCGGCGGATTCGATTTTCGTCACAGACGTCCGCCACCAGCGGGATAACAGCCAAAGACGGATAGGAACTGACTAACTCCCGGTGAATCTCAAAGAGTGAAGGCTCGGCCCGTTCGATCAGGAGAATTTGCGCAGGATCGAATCTGGCCACCTGGCGCACCAACTCGGATCCGATTGAGCCACCTGCGCCAGTAACGATTACTACTTTCCCGCAAAGGAAGCGCGCGAGTTCCGATTCTTCAAGCAGGATCGGCTCGCGCCCGAGCAAATCTTCGACCTGGACGTCGCGGATGCGACTCACGCTGACGCTGCCCTGAATGATTTCAGACAGCGACGGAATAACTCGGACCTTGGCCGACGCGGCTTCGCACGTCTCAATAATCTGGCGAAATTGTTTCCGCGAACCCTGCACGAGGGTGATAACCACGTGATCAATTGCATGCTTACGCACTAACTCCGGGAGGTCTGCGGTGGTACCCAGAACCTTCACGCCGGCAATCACGGTGTTTTGAATCTGGAGGTTGTCATCGACAAAGCCGACGATGGTCAGGTCGAGATCGGCCCGACTCTGGATCTCTCGCACCGTAGTGATTCCCGCATGTCCTGCTCCAACCAGCAGAATGGGCTTCTTCGGGTTGAGAGTAAGGTGTTGGGTTTGCCTTCTCGTCTCGGCTTGCTCAAAGACTACGCGGCGGATGACCCGCATCCCCACGAGCCCGCCGAAAGCCAACGCCATGTTCATCAGCGTGACGGACAGTGGCACCTCCAACATTTCGAGTTCCGCGGGTAAGGCGAATCTCAGAGCCAGCAGGGGAATAACTGAGGCCAACCCCGCACCCACAAAAGTGCGGACTTCTCTAAGTCCGGTATAACGCCAAACGAAACGTGAAACACCGGCTATCCGGAGAACCAGAAGTTCGATGGCAACCACGATTGGTAATTGCACCAGAGTGTCGCGCCATTGATGTACCGGCAGGGAGAAATCAAATCTCAGTTTGTAGGCCAACAAGAATGCAGCCGCTAACACGAGAGTGTCGATCGCGAACCGGAACCGCTTCTTCGCCCGCGTGGACGGTCTCCAGTGGGAACCCGAGGGCGCCTGCCCCTGGGTTGATGGCCGAGATTTCAAGCGCGTTGCAGTCATGACCTCGGAGCCGACCCCGGTGATTTTCGCGTTGTAGGTGTCAACTGACATATCAGCAATCAGCAATCAGTAGTCAGCTAGTTAGTTTAGCGTGCCCCAGCGGCGACGCTGCGGCGTTCCGTACTTTCCAGAATCGGCTGAGCCGGTTTCTTTTTTGCCACTTCCAAGACCACCTCCCTGGTCCGCTCCAGGTAAGTCTCGACGGTGAACTGCTCGAGATATCTTTCGCGGCCTTCACGGCCCATGCTGGTTCTCAGTGCCTCGTTATCGAGCAACCGGATTATCCGTTCGGCTGTAGCTTGCGGGTCTCTGATGTCCGTCAGGAAACCGGTGATTCCCTCTTCCACAATGCCGGGGATGCCTCGCCACTTGGTTGAAACCACCGGCAGCTCAAACATCATTGCTTCTACCAAAACGTTGCCAAACGATTCGGAGCTGTAGTGAGTGGGAAAACAGAAAATATCGGCGCCGCGGTAATGTGCCCATTTTTCGTCCCCGAGTTTTCGTCCACAAAACTCTACGCAATGCTCCAGCTCCATCTCACTAACATAGCTGCGCACCGTCTCCCGGTATTCGTCTGAACTGAACTCACCGACAAATTGGACCCGAAACTTTCGTCCCAGCCCTTTCAAAAGTCTCGCTGCCTCAATCAGGACTTCGACCCCCTTGTCCT
>DATKIS010001116.1:0-2456 GCA_035543975.1 Pyrinomonadaceae bacterium | reverse complement strand
TGACCAAAAGCGTGCTGCGGAGGCAGAAAAGGCCCAGATCAAAAAGGAGAAAGAGGAAGCTAATGAGACAGCACGGTTGGCTCTCGCTTCGCAGAGTGCCGAGCTTGGAGCCGTGAAAACACGGTTACAAGCGATGGAAGAAGCAGAGCTTCACCGCGTTGAGAAGGAGCGCGACGAAGAAGCCAAGCGCGAGAAGAGCGCGGCTTTGTCTTGCTATCTACGATGGCTAGTTGTTGTTAGCGCACTTTCGGGAGTCGGGGCGTGGCAGGCAGCCAAACTTTTTCCTTGGTACGCGAAAATCCTTGGTTCACTGCCAACAAGCGCACTAGTCGCAATCATCACGTTTGTCGTTTGCCATCTCGTTCTCGAGTTTACAGTATGCCGAAGACCGGGCATTTCGAGTCTGTGGCCTTTTCTGCAAGTGAAACGCTTTAGCAGACTTCTTTGGGCGATAGTGATACTGAGCTTCGTTGTGGGCGTTGGCGGAAGCATTTACGCCAATTGGATTCAGAAGAATATTGATGCCGACAAGGGCATCTCACCGGCGGCCGAAGACAAGGTTCCGGAACCAACCGCTACAAAATAGACGACCCCATGTCCCTCAACGAATCCATCGTCGAAAAGACCGCACTCGAATGGTTCGAGGAGCTGAGCTATGCGATTGGGCAAGATTCACATCTCGCGCCCCTAGCCTGCGGAGCAGGCGACAGCATAAAGCCTGGGGTGGAGCGCAGCGGAACCCCAGGTATCAGTCAGAAAAAAATGGCTAGCCCGCGCGAGCGGGCGGCAGAGCTTTGGTTTGGAATCGCCGATTTATTTGAAACGGGCCACAACAGGCAGCGTTGCCCTTCTGAGGTCGTTGGGACTCGTCAGCAGCGGGTGCTTACTTAAGTCTG
This sequence comes from Pyrinomonadaceae bacterium, assembly GCA_035543975.1. GTDB lineage: Bacteria > Acidobacteriota > Blastocatellia > Pyrinomonadales > Pyrinomonadaceae > PSRF01. Next base: position 1,560 of record DATKIS010001116.1, on the reverse strand, counting down.
CTCTGTCGCCCGCTGCCGCGGGCTCTGGATTCCTTGTTGGCTCCAACCTGGGGTTCCGCTGCGCTTCACCCCAGGCTTTACGCTGTCGCCTGCTCCGCAGGCTGGTCGAACTTAGCCGCGGAGTTGAACGTGGCGGAGACTGTTGCAAGAATGGCAACAGTCGAAACCCGAGGGAAATGAAGTCATGAGCGACGAACCATTGCCGAATTCCGAGATCATCCTCTACCAGACCGAGGATGGCCGGACCCGCATCCAGTGCCGGTTTGAAGATGAAACTGTGTGGCTGTCGCAGGCGCTCATCGCGGAGCTGTTCCAAGTGACTTTGCCGACGGTGAATGAGCATCTGAAAGGCATTTACGCAGAGGGTGAGTTGGCTGCGGCGACTCCATCGCCCTCATTCTGCCGGAGGAGGCACTGGCCGTCGGCCTCTCATTCACACCGGCTTTAGAGACTGTGTGCAAACTCTTAGGTGGGGAGGGATTCCTCATGAAGAGGGTTCAAGCTGTGCCCGCGGCTCTGCCGCCGCACACTGGGGAAAGGCTCGGCCTTTCCGGAGACTGATAACAAAGAATCTTTTCCTGAGGCTAAGCCTCAGGAAAGAAGATGCGAGGCCGGTTTCCGGTAAGGCAGAGCCTTACCGCAAGGTGCGGCGGCAAGCCGCAGGCGCAGCTTGCGTCATACTCTTCATCAGGACCGCTTCCACACCTGAGAAGTTTTCACACGGTCTCTTTACCCCTTCAAGTCCTTCACATACGAAGAGCTGACCAAGCGCGACAAAGTAAACCTCGACATCTTCTGGCTCAAAAATGACGCCCTCGAGGAATCCGCCAACCTGCCCGCTCCCGAAATCATCGCCGCCGACATCGCAGCCGATTTGGAAGCGGCGCTGGAGCAGTTTGCAACGATTGCCGACGATCTGAATTAACACCCGCCGAATGGATTTCCCTCCCGCCGGGCCGCAGCACATCCTCGAACAGGTGGATGGCAAGAAGCGCTGGATGCAGGTGGCCGGCCCTTCAGCGAGAGAATCGTTAAGTCAGCCTCGGCGTACCCCCCGGGCCTGGGAAAGCTCTATCTACTCGTTCCTGCGCGGGCCTTGTTGATATCTTTGAGCAATCGTTGCCGGCGAAAGTCTGTTTGGTTTCACTCCCTCCGACCCATCGCTAATGCTTCGCTAATGAGCGACTCTCCCTCAGCTACTTTACCAAGAGCGATCTTGGTTTCAGCCAGAGAAACCATTGCCATGATCTGGCTGGACTTTTGTGCACCTACTTCACGAAGTCGTCTGAGATACTCATGCTTAATATTCTCCGCTCGCGTCAGATCGCCGCGGATGCCGGCGAGCGTGGCCAGTTGGACGTCGACAGTCAGGGTGGAGCCGTGGTCTTCGCCGTAGTGACGTATGAATAAAAGTCTCGATTCCAGGATCAGGCTTTCGGCTTCCGCCAGACGGCTTTCGTTTTTTTTCTGCTTTTCGCTCGATATGATCCACGAGGCCAACGATTGCAGCATGTAAGGCAAATTGACGTTGTCCGGGTCAGTTTGTCGCATCATGGCGAT
>DATKIS010001115.1:0-3877 GCA_035543975.1 Pyrinomonadaceae bacterium | reverse complement strand
CAGAATCTCGGGCTGTTTTTCCGTAAGTGTAGTCGGAGAGGACTTGCCAGAGAGAGTGATCGGGTTACTAAAGAGGAAGGCTTTAGCTGCGCGCAGCGCTTAGTTCAACAAAGCCTTGCAGCGGACGCGCAATTAGCAAGTCTCTTATGCAAGGGTTGTCGCTGACGGCGGTTCGTGCGCGCCGCTGAAGGCCCGCGTTAGCCCGCGTCCCTGAATTTGAAAACCAGAAGAGCAGTGCGAGACTTGATTGCGGGGTACGACCGCGCGGCGAATGTTGGTGGCGAAGGCGGCCTGGTTCTTCCTACGAAGTATGTTTTCCCTTTCGCCGCGCTACCCGGTTCGAGCGAGGGGAAAGAAAACCCTCTCCCCATGTTGGAGCGGGCTAACAAAGCCTTGCAGCGGACGCGCAATCAGCTAGTCTCTCATGCGAGGCAATTCTCTGGCGGCGGTTCGTGCGCGCCGCTGAAGGCCGCCGTTCGGCGGCTCCGGTAGTTATGAAGAACGAAAGCAAGAAACTGGATGAGGAGGCTCAAGCTTTGATGCAGGAAGAGCGCTGGAGTGATGCGATCAATCTCATCGAATCAAGGCCTTCACTCTTTGAAAGAGACGCAACACTGTCGTGGAATCTGGGATGGGCCTACTTCAAGCTCGAGGATTGGAAGTCCGCGCAGGTGCATTTATGTCGCGCTCGCGATCTCGATCGAAAAATGGCGGCCTCTTGGTGGGCGCTCGCTAGTGCTCAGAGGGAAGCAGGAGCCCTCGATGAGGCTGAACGCAATGTGAAAGAGGCCCTGCTTATTCGCGATTCGTCAATCTTTCGACAGACGCTAGCTCTCATTCTCATGCAGCGTGGAAAGGTTGCCGAAGCAGAACAAATTCATTTGCGGGGTTTGGAGCTCAAGCCCGAATCACCTGAACGCTGGGAAACATACGCGTGTTTTCTCGATGACCTTGGAAGGCAAAGTGACGCGGAAGCTGCGTATAAGAAGGCCCGGTCATATAGAGGTAATTAATCCCTGTTGCAGCGCCGCCGAACAAAGGCTTGCAGCGGACGCGGCGATAGCATGTTCTTCATGATGCTTCCTGCCGCTTAGGTTGTGTGAGTTCGCGCCGCGCCGCTGAAGCCCAGCGTTCGGCTTCTTCGCGTTGTTGTCGTAGACTTAAGCCATTGGAGGAACGCTTATGCCAGTCACAACTTTTCAAGGCACAATTGAGAATGGTCAAATTCGACTTCCGGCAAATGTTAGCCTGCCGGAAAAGGCAATGGTTTATGTTGTTGTTCCTGACCTTGAACACAGCGCGAGCGACCAAAAGTTTGATTTAGCAGAGATGCTTTCGCGAATGCCGCCAGATTATCAAGTGAGTGAAGAGAGATTTGGCGAGCCGGTCGGGAAAGAAGAATGGTAGATGCCTGCGTATGTTCCCGCAAAAGGCGACTTCATTACGCTGTCCTTTGACCCGCAATCCGGTCACGAGCAAAAAGGCAGACGGCCCGCGCTTGTCGTCAGTAACTTCCTTTTCAACAAGGCGACCGGGCTAGCTATTGTTTGTCCGGTAACGAACACAAATCGCAACATCCCGTTTCACTTGCCTGTACCAGGTTCATCTTCGTTGACGGGTTTCGTGATGGTCGAGCAAGTAAAGTCGGTAGACTTCAATGCTCGCCAGGCGAAGTTCGTTGAAAAAGCAGTCGCACAGTTCGTGGAAGATGTAGCCGCGCTGATAGATGTTTGTATCAAGTAGCTCTCGTGCCTTGAAGGTTGGCCAGGGCGAAGCCGAACAAAGGCATGCAGCGGACGCGGCGATAGCATCTCTTCATGATGCTTCCTGCGGCCTAGCTTGTTTGAGTTCGCGCCGCGCCGCTGATGCCCAGCGTTCGGCGCTTACTCTACTGAATCAGTTCTATGCTAAATTGTTAGTTATCATGAGTACCGCAAAGCAGGAAGTCGAATCATTGCTAAGTAATTTGCCCGATGACTGCTCGCTTGAAGACATTCAGTATCATCTCTATGTGATCGAGAAGGTGCGAAATGGTTTGGAGGCTGCAGATTCTCAGGGCACAGTCTCTCAAGAAGAGGTTGAGCGGCGATTGGGGAAATGGCTTACCGAGTAGCGTGGTCTCCCCGAGCTGTCGAAGATTTGGAAGCGATAGCGCAGTATATTTCCACTGACTCTGCCGCCTATGCTGCCGCAGTAGTGAAGACGATTCTCAATACCGCACGCACCCTCTCACATTTCCCACGCTCGGGTCGAGTAGTTCCTGAAATAGCCGATGAAAGTATTCGAGAGTGGTTCGCTTACAGCTATCGAGTCATCTATCGCATTGAAGAAGAGGGCATTACAATCGCTGCAGTAGTGCATGGCCGGCGGCTTCTAGCAGGCTGCTGAAAAACGATGGTTTGAGAGCATTTCCACTTTCGCCATGAACATTTTCGAAGATTAATTCGATCTGGGTTTAGTTTGCGAAGTTTTACATGACTATGCGATGCGCTTTTGATTCATTTTTTCTTGGCGGAACGATCTGTTCGGGCCGCCGGGCACACTACTCCCTAAACAGTTACCAGCTTCCTCATTCTGACCAGGTTGTAAGCTGCGGTGGCGAAGATGAAGATCCAGTTCACTCGTTCAGTGCCGCGATGGCGCAGCTTGCGCAGCAGGCCCACCGTCTTCAGCCAACCGAAGATCTCTTCGATCCGTTTGCGCTTCTGTTGACTGATTTGATAGCCGTCGTGGCGCGTGGTGCGACCATCGATGGCCGATTTGCGATTGGTGTTGTTCTGGGCCACGTGCGGCGTCACCTGCAGTTCGCGCAAGTCTTTTACAAAATCATGCGTGTCATAGTTCTTGTCGCCCCCCAGCGTTACCCTGCCGTGGCCGCTCATCTCGGCGGCGAAGTCCAGAGCCGCATCGCGCTCGGCGGTGCCGGTCGCCGCAGTCACGCAAGCAGAAACTGCCAGGCCATTACGATTCTCCATCAGCAGATGGCCGAAGTAGCCCAGCTTTGCTTCTTTGCCTTTGCCCTTGCGGCACAACATCGACTCCGGATCAGTAGTAGATTGATGAGTTTTGTTCGAGCGCTTTTGGCCGTGAAAGTTCACGGTCGGATTACCAGGATCATCCGGCGGCGGCCCGTCTGTCTCATCCTTCGACTTGAAACTCTTCAAACTCGCGGCCGCTTCCAACAGCGTGCCATCAACCGTGAAGTGTTCATCGCTGAGCAATTCGTGGCCGCGCGCCTGCTCCAATACCCCCGCAAAGAATTGTTCGGCGATGTCGCCGCGCAACAACCGCTCACGATTCTTCGTGAACGTAGTCGGGTCCCAAACGTAGTCGTCCATGTTCAGACCCACGAACCAGCGGAACAGCATGTTGTAGTTCAATTCTTCCATCAGCAGTCGCTCGCTGCGCACGCTGTAGAGTACTTGCAGCAACAGCGCTCGCAGCAACTTCTCTGGGGCAATCGATGGTCGCCCCATCCGTGCGTAAAGTTTATCGAACTGTGGCGACAAGTCCGCGAACACTGCATCCGAAAGCTTGCGTATGGCTCGCAGCGGATGGCCTTGCGGTACTCGCTGCTCTGGCGACAAATAACTAAACATTCCGGCTTGCTGAAGATCGTCTCCGCGCATTGGTTTTCTTTCTCCTGGTTGCGAGGTTGTACTACTCGCTACTATTACGTTGGACCATGCGCGAAAGTTACTTTTTCAGCAGCCTGCTAGACCTGTGATGAGTGTCCTTGTGCCACCGGCGCGCCGAACAAAGGCATGCAGCGGACGCGCAATTAGCTTGTCTCTCATGCGAGGCTTGTCTCTAGCGTCGGTTCGTGCTCGCCGCTGATGCCCAGCGTTGGGTTACAAACAACAGTAGATGGTGGTGA
>DATKIS010001114.1:0-2177 GCA_035543975.1 Pyrinomonadaceae bacterium | reverse complement strand
GACAATCGGACTTTCGGTGGTTAGTGCACTTCGTTTTCTGAAACGGACTAAACCAGGGTAACTAGCTTGGCGAATGTGGTTTTCAGCGCTCCGGGCTAGTCCTCTATGGCAAAACGGATGAATTCCTTAGCACTAGCGAAGCCCTGCGGCGATTTGCTATTCCCAGCCGGAACAAACCGCAACATCCTCCTCTGCTCTGCGTAAGTACTATTCAAACTCAGTGAATAACAGCCGCCGCTCGAATATTTGCCAGTCCAGCTTGGAGGTTTCCGGTGAACGCCATCGAGGTTGAGAATCTTTCCCGGGCCTTTAACGATCTGCAGGCCGTAAATAACATTTCGTTTAGCGTCGAGGCTGGCGAGATATTCGGCTTTCTGGGCCATAACGGTGCCGGGAAGACAACTACCATTCGCATGCTGAGTGGCCAGTTGCGACCCACCGACGGTCACGCTCGCGTTGCTGGTTGCGATGTGCTCACTGAACAACAACGCCTCAGACCGCTCGTCGGAGTAGTTTCCGAAACGCAGAACATCTACGAACGGATGTCCGGCAGAGAAAATCTCGCCTTTGCTGCTCGGCTCTACGGTACAGACAATCGACGGGTAGATGAGGTGCTTCACCAGGTTGGCTTGCTCGATCGGGCGAAAGACAACGCCGCACAATATTCGAATGGCATGAAGCAGCGGCTGGTGATTGCTCGCGCTCTCCTTCATCGCCCGCAGATAATTTTTCTGGATGAACCCACCAGAGGATTGGATCCGGTGGTAGGGCGCGAGATCCGGCGTCTGGTGGTAGAACTGTCCACCCAGGGCGTGACCATCTTCCTGACTACCCACTACATGGAAGAAGCTGACGAGATGTGCGGTCGGGTGGCCTTTCTCAGCGAGGGACGGATCGTTGCCCTCGACACCCCCGACAATCTGAAGGTCGCTCATGGACAAAGGACGCTAAAGGCGACCCTCGACGATGGCCAGACCCTGTCCATTGGTTTAGACGATGAAGGCGCCGGAGAGCATTTAGCGAAACTGGTGAAGACCGGTCAGCTTCGCACGCTTCATTCCGCCGAAGCCACGCTCGAGGAAGTCTTCATTCAGATAGCTGGAAGGGGGCTAGCCGAATGAACTCGCGAATTGTTGCTGCCATCGCCCGGAAGGATCTGGTGGATGCAATCAGGAATCGTTACATCCTGATTGCGCTGCTCACGCCGTTGCTCGTGGCAATACTCTTTCGGGTCCTGCTTCCCGGGATCAATAGCCTGAACAACTTGACCATAGTGGTCCACGATGAGGGGCAATCAAAACTTGTCGCGCAATTACGCAAGATGCCTCAGATAAAGGTCGTGGAGGCAAGTTCGGCTGGATCAGTTAAAGCTGAAGTAGAAAAGAGCAAGGCGGTAGGCGGGTTGGTGGTGCCACCTGATTTCGATGTGGAGATGGCGGCGGAGAAACAACCGGAACTCACCATCTTTGTGAACAACAAGAAGAACATGATTGAGCAAGCCACCTTCCGGCGGTTGGTTGAGCAGCACGTCTTGTCTTTGGTGAAAAACCCGGTTCCCGTGCGAATGGACTGGATTGATGTCGGCAAAGAACCCGGCTCTAACACCAACCGGCTTGACGTCAATCAAATGCTCTTGCCGCTACTGCTCTTGCTGGCTTTCGGTATGACCGGTTCGCTGGTAGTTCCATTGCTGCTGGTTGAGGAGAAAGAAAAGCGGACCCTGGATTTCTTACTAACGTCGCCGGCGAGCCTCACGGAGATTATCATCGGGAAGGCGCTAACCGGCGTGACCTATAGCCTGTTAATAGCGGCGTTGCTGTTGGTCATTAATCACAAGCTCATTAAAAACTGGCCCTTGACCCTGCTGACGATTCTCCTGGGACTCCTCTTCGTGGTCGGGATAGGACTCTTCATGGGCAGCCTTTTCAAGAACACCATGCAAGTGAATACGTGGGCTAGTCTCGTTCTATTCGCGCTGCTGGCGCCGGCTTTTCCCTCACCGGGGCTGCCGGCAGCTCTCGAGACCGCCATGCGTTTTGTTCCCACCTACTATTTTATCGACGCCCTTAGTTTATCGCTGAGCGGGACGGCTTCCCGCCGCTTGTGGGGAGACCTGGCTTTGGTGTTGACCTTCACCCTCGTGGCGTTTGGCGCCGCAATCTGGGCACTCCGCCGAG
>DATKIS010001113.1:0-2454 GCA_035543975.1 Pyrinomonadaceae bacterium | reverse complement strand
ATTCATTTGCAGCCAAGTCGTCGAGAATGGACGTAACGCGGAGACGTGATCCACGGATCGACAAGCGCGCTGAGTATGTAGTCTTTGTTCGTTAGGGTCGCGGTATGTTTGCCGCTGATGCCAACGATCAAATCCTGCGCGGAATCGATCGACGCGGTAACGGTATAGTCTGGATCAACCACTGCCTGCTGATAACTGAAGCCGGTCGCGAACTCTTGCGCGAACAACAACTGGATGAGCGGCACATCGTTTACGGTGACCGGCGTCCGGGGAATCGGCGTGATTAAGAAACCGGTGAGCGCCGAAGGCGAGGCGAATCGGGCCGCAGTGAGCGGCACCGGATTACCTGGGCCGATTTCCTGCAACCAGGTTTTCAGGTCGGCGAGTGTCTTAATTGGGGTGTTGCCGGCCATGTTGGTTTCTCAAATTCGATTGGCTCATCAATCGAGCCGCTTGGCTGGGGGGAAGGCTTGGAACGCGCAGGAATTCGGCAGACATCGAAAGGCGATGAACTGCCCCATACGAACGTTTCCGCGAACACCATCATCTTGAAAAAAGGCGCTTTCGGCGGTGCAAGCTTCATTTCTAAAGCCCACCGCCTGGTAGGTGTTGATGGCCGGAACCCGAGGATGACCGTAGGCATGAAAAAACGTCCGGTCAGCCCGCTGATAGACTCCATAAGAATAGGCCATTCCGCCGGTAACATTGTAAGGCGCGGGCGGATTTGGCAGATTGAGGGCGGCGCCATGCGAGTCAGAACCATGATGGACGGCGGTAATGCCGGTACTTAAGGCGAGCATGGGCGCCGGCACAGGTACGTTTCCGAAGCTGACGTCACCCGTGAAAATCACCACGTGAACGTTCGGATCGGTCGATGGCAACAGCATGGGAAGAATTATCGCCAGCCCGGAGTTGTTGATGTCGATTGCAGGGCCGGTGCAGCGCACTATCAGACCGTCGGCAATGGGCATGCTTGCCAGACCCCCGGGCCACTGAGTGGGTTGAGTCAACGAGTCGCGGAAGTTTGCCGTTGCCGGACCAATCGGTTGAAGCGGAAATATCCACGAAAGATTGATCACATCCACTCCGCCGTGGGCCCCCTGGTCATGAGCGATCTTTGCAAGTCGCCAATAGTCCCAGTCCCAGTGGGAAAGAATGATCGTGGGATTGTTGAAAAGGCAGGGACCGAGGTATGGGCCGTTTGCGGGCGGCGCCGGTGGTGGCAGTACGGGCACCCTTAGTCTCTTTACGGCCTGTGCAATATCGCCGCCGGGAGGATTGCCCGAGTTGAGGCTGCGTAAGGTTCGCCCGGTCCTTAGCCGGCGGTCAACCGCCAGCTACCTCTTCGTAAAGTTTGCATAACCGCTTTATTTGTCGCTTCGTCAATCCCAACAGTTCTGCGGCTTCACGTTGCTTTAGACTCTTGCGCTTGACCCGTTGCACTATCTCCAAACGGCTCAACTCTCGTTGACTCATTGCTAGTAACGTCACTCTTTCCGTCCCCTTTGTCCTGAAGCTCCTCCTTCACTATCACAAAAGGGGACATTTCAACTTTGAAGAAAGGTGACATTACTACTTTGGGCTAACATAACTTTCTAGCATTTTTACCATTTGCTGTGTCATCAATTACCTGTGATTCTCGCAGGCGAGTTTTGGCTATAGGATTCTTCTTGTCCTTCGCCGCCCCTGTCTCGGCGCGGCTGGGTGCTAATGAAGCCGCGAGCTTTTCATACAGATCAAAGAGATGCTCGACGCGAATCGTGATCGCCGCTGAGTGGGACGGAGAGTCTTGCACGGCCGTGTAGAGTTGCTGATGCATCTTTCGCAATTGATCCGGTTTGACGTTTACGAAGCAGGGGATCGGCGAGGGTGGCGTTTGGAAACTCCGACCCCTGTATCGGGCATGGCTTGCGCCAGCCAATGAATCCAGTGACATGTCATCATGAATTGACGTTGGGTTGAAGTTGACGACGGTAAAGAGTCGTTAGTAGTCTCAGATGAAGGCAAGCGCTTGGGCTACCCGTCGAGGTGCGCGACTAGTCATTTCTTTGGAGGCGAGTACGAGCTGATCAGACGTTCTTGGTCTTGTCGCAAGCGAATCAAACGCTCAACATCTTCTCGCTTTAAATACTTGAACCTATCCTTCTCTTCCAGGGTGACCGTATTAGTTTTCGTGTGCTAACGAAGTAAGGTAAAGATGCATACCTCACACCCAACATCTTCGCAGCGATCGGACCGTTACAGATCGCCCCTTCCACCCATCAACCGCAAATAGCGCACTACGACATAACCATTGAACACATTGGAGTCACAGGGTCGTAGGCGAGGTTTGAGGGGCAAGAGAATACAGCTTTCAATCAAGTGATTCACTCTCTCGACACTCTTTGTAGTTTGTCCGCGACTTGGTCCACGGTCAGCCTTATTCTTGGAGCTCGCGTGATTGATCCTATCCTT
>DATKIS010001112.1:0-2484 GCA_035543975.1 Pyrinomonadaceae bacterium | reverse complement strand
TGACACGAGTTTCTTTCGCGGCAACTACCCGGAGCATTGCTCGCTCGAGGCCTGTGCCATGGACGGCTTGCCTGCCACCGAACAGCTAACCGCAGATACCGTGGAGTGGACCGAGATCCTGCCGCAGGTTCCTTTATCGGGCGACAGCCAGAATCCTTTTCCGATCGAGAGTAACCAACGTTTCACCCACCTTCGTTTCAAGATTTACCCGGATGGTGGAGTGGCGCGCTTGCGTGTTTATGGCGAGGTCGTGCCTGATTGGGAGCGACTCAAACGCATTGGCGGCGACATCGATTTGGCCGCGGTGGAGAATGGCGGACGCGTGCTTTCCTGTAGCGATATGTTTTTCGGCCACCGGCATAATTTGATCATGCCGGGACGGGCGCTCAACATGAGTGACGGCTGGGAGACTAAACGTCGACGCGGACCCGGCCATGATTGGGTAACCATCAAGCTCGGGCAACCGGGAGAAATCCGGCGTCTGGAGGTGGACACCTCGTGGTTCAAGGGCAATTTCCCCGAGAGTTGTTCACTCGAAGCCTGCCTGACCTCAGGCAACGTCCTGCCGGTTTCACTCGACTGGAAACCCGTTCTGGCGCGGACCAAACTTCAGGCCCACACGCGCCACTGGTTCGAGGAAGAAGTGTTTGACGCCGGAACCGTTTCGCATTTGCGATTCAATATTTTTCCAGACGGTGGCGTGAGCCGGCTGCGGGTGTACGGACGGGTTTGACGTAACGCAAACTGTTAGTTTGCGGACGGGTGGGGCCGCTGCCGGCTTGAGATGCCAACAATTCGCCGCAAAATAACACTTTGCTTTACGGTCGCAAACTAACAGTTCGCTTTACGACGGTTGATTGATGAACACCAATTTGGAGACGAGTCTTCACCGCTGGAATTCGCTTCCCGCAGAAGAAGCGCAAAACGAACTGCTGAAGTGTTGCGGGTCGCGAGAATGGTCACGGCTCATGGTGGCGGCTAGGCCATTCCCGAACGTTGATGACCTGACCGCGAAGGCGGATCAGATTTGGTGGTCGCTTGCTCCAAACGACTGGCTGGAGGCTTTTCACAGTCATCCCAAAATTGGCGAAAAGAAGGCGGCGGCCACCACCTCAGAACAATCCCGGCGATGGTCGGAGGCTGAACAGGCGGGCGTAAATGATGCGGCCAGCGAAACTTTGCAGTCGCTGGCAGACTTAAACGCCCGGTATGAAGAGAAGTTTGGCTACATCTTCATTGTTTGTGCGTCCGGCAAGGGCCCTGCGGAAATGCTCCAAATCCTGCGTGCCAGACTGGAAAACCCGGCGGATGAGGAACTGCGGAACGCCGCGACCGAGCAAGCCAGGATAACGCAATTGAGATTGAAAAAACTGATCGACAGCTAGCCCATTACGCTCTAGACTGCCGACTGAAATTGTTCACTGGAGAACGGCTCAGAGCCGGAAAGATCGGAGTCCGTGAAGCGGACGGCTGGTGACAACTGCCAGATAGCTGCCTTTTTCAGCCGTCCGCTTCCCGGACTCTAGCCCAAGTTGCTGCCAATCCCAGCGAAGAATCGCTGGCCTATTTTCAGTCGTCCGCTAAACGCGGACTGGGCGTAAGCACTCTTTGCAGAGCCATTGAGGCTAATTCCCGCCGGTGTAAGGCAATGAGCACTATCTCAACCCACATTCTTGATCTTTCCCGCGGTGCGCCGGCCGGCGGGGTTGAAGTCTGCCTGGAAGCCCAAAGTACGAATGAAAGCTGGACTGAACTCAGCCGGGCCTGGACCGACACCGACGGTCGCGTCAAACCCTTTTTCCTGGTCGGTGAACCTCTTTCCGGCGGCACCTACCGGCTGGTGTTTGATACCGAGCCGTATTTTGCCGGCATCGAGGTCGAATGCTTTTTTCCGCAGGTCACGATCGTGTTCAACATCGACGATGCGGCGCAGCACTACCATATTCCACTCTTGCTTAGTCCGTATGGCTACTCCACCTATCGCGGAAGTTAACTGCGAGCAATTGAGCCGCGAAACCACACGAAATCTGATGTGGCAATGCGCGACGCTTAGTGGATTCGGTGAAGTCCTTGGGTAAGAAGAAGACAAACTAAAGTGTGTCGGACAAAATATGATCGACCCAACCATTAGCGAGTGGCTCAATCTCATCGTCCGCTGGATCCATGTGTTTGCCGGCATCATGTGGGTGGGCACGACCTACTACTTCACCTGGCTCGACGCCCGCCTGACCGAAGAAGAGAAGGCGGTGGCCAACACGGGAACCACAGCGCAAATCTGGATGGTCCACAGTGGTGGGTTCTACGTAGTGGAGAAGCGAAAAATCCCCGACCTGGCTTCGCGCACGCTGCACTGGTTTCGCTGGGAAGCCGGCACCACCTGGTTGAGCGGGATGGCCCTGCTCATCATCCTCTTCTACCTTGGGGGCGGCGCGCTCATCGATCCGGACGTGTACGACATCAGTTTGATGACTGCTATCGGGATCG
>DATKIS010001111.1:0-2936 GCA_035543975.1 Pyrinomonadaceae bacterium | reverse complement strand
GCACTTCAGTGCTGGGTGGTCGGTCCAGCGAGGTCGGAGTCCGTGAAGCGGACGACTGAAATTCCTGACGATCCGGCGGCTTGGCGATTCAGCCGTCCGCTTCACGAACTGGCGTTTTCAGGTCTACCCGATCCCACTGATGAATCGGTGGGCTACTTTCGTTCGTCGGATTCGCCGACTTCTCGGGCAAAGCTGGTTCGACCTTTGACTCGTGCATTCGCGTGCCGCTGACCCTCAGGTTACATTTAGGCTAAACTTCCGTCATGAAACTTTCAGAACTAGCCTCCTTAACCTCGGCGCGCGCTGAAGGAGATTCGTCCGACATCGAGATCAGCGGCGCGGCCGGCCTTGATGATGCCAGCCCGGGTCAAGTGTCTTTCCTCGCGAATCCACGTTACACACCGAAGGTAAACTCAACTCAGGCCTCGGCGATTTATCTCTCGGAAGACGCGACAATTGAACGACAGCTGCCGGTTCTGCGAGCAAAGAATCCCTACCTGGCTTACACGCGCGCGTTGAGATTGTTTCATCCCGAGACTCAGCCGGAGCCTTTCATTCACGAGTCTGCTGTCATCGACCCTTCAGCGAAAGTCGCTGCTAATGTCTGGATTGGAGCCTGCTCGGTAATTGGCCCGTTGACCGAAATCGCGGAGGGCGTGCGCATTCATCCCAACGTGACGATGTACGAGCACGTCACCGTCGGGAAAGACTCAATCATTCACTCCGGCTCGGTCATTCGCGAGCGCTCGCAGCTCGGTGAGCGAGTTGTTATCCACAACAACGTGGTCGTCGGTAGCGACGGTTTTGGCTACGCCAAAGACGAGGAGCGCCACTGGCTGAAGATTCCGCAAACTGGCCGGGTGGTTATTGAGGATGACGTTGAAATAGGAGCGGGAACGACCATAGACCGAGCCTCGGTAGGAGAATCACGTATTGGGCGCGGTACGAAGATAGACAACCTCGTCCAGATTGGTCACTCCTGTACAGTTGGCGAAGATTCGCTACTCTGCGCTCAGGTTGGGCTGGCGGGAAGTTCGCATATCGGCAGTCGCGTAATCCTGGCCGGACAAGCCGGTGTCGCCGGTCATCTGACGATCGGTGACGATGTTGTCCTGACCGCGAAGAGCGCCACCAGCCACGACGTGCCCGCGGGGAAAGTTATTTCCGGCATACCGGCATTCGATAATAGGGATTGGCTACGTTCCACTGCCGCTTTCAGACGACTGGGCGAGATGCAGCGAACGATTCGCCAGCTGGAGAAACGACTGGCCGCACTTGAAGGACCGGCTGCCAACGAATAGCCGGCTCCAAGAAAAGGCTCAGCCCACGAAATTACCCGAAGCCGCACGAACGCGCCTGGCGAGGGCTGCAGCCCAGACCCACGAGATTTATTGTGCGAAAGACTTGCTTCAAAAGACTTGACCCATTTGCCTGAGGTTGGTACGACATCCAGACAAGTCAGGAATTGCTCGGGCACAAGACGTAAAAACAGCGATCCATACCGATGGACTTAACTGTGGGGGTCGTGGGAGCCCGAATACCCGGAGCTTGGGGAAAAGTCTTGTCCGAGAGTAGGCGGGCCGGTTTGGGTAAGCATGAGTCCGAAGAAGTGGGAAAAGTTAAGCCGGGATATGGAGAAGGCCTACGAAATAAAAAGCGTCTACGGCCCTCTAGATGTCGTATTCGTGGGGAGGTTCGGGAATCAATCTTTCGGCAGGAGCAATGCCTTAGGAGCGATGCCTTAAAGGATACCGCCCGCCACAAATTCGAGTTGATGCGAATCGACAGAACTTCGCGGCCACAGTGAGCATGTGAGTTCCGCGCGCCCTGACGATGGAATAGACTGACACAAGGTTTCGAAGGTTTGCACTCGCACTGAATCGGCGTGGAACCCGCCAAGCCCCGCGGCGCGAAGCCGCTAACCTTGCCGGGAGCCGGCGACGCCTAAACCTGAATTCTGAAAGGAGACACAAATCATGCCCGCAGTCATTGCAACGTTCTTGGTGTGGGTAGGGACGGAGGCCGCGAAGGCCGGCGCCAAAGCTATCGCGGGAGCTGCCGTGAGTAAACTAGCAGGCGCCGGCGTCGACGCCGTCCTCGGCATCGAAATCCAGGGGATCATAGTCGAGCAGTGGGCCGAGCGCGGCAAGATGATCGTGCTGGGTTCTTTCACGGGGAAGGTTGGAGGGCCGAGCTTCGAGACTCAAGTGATGGAAAGTTTCAAAGAGTTACAGAAGCAGGTTGACGGCCTGAAGCAGGACATCAAGGACTTGCAGAAGGAGATGACCGACTTCAAGTGGCAAGTGATAAGTCAGTTCGATAAGACTGATGAAGAGAAGCTTTGGAAGTCGATGCTCGCCCTAGACAACACGCTCGACTCGCTCTACGACGACATAGGCGATGTGGCGAAGTCGACCAAGTCGATTGAAGATCGTCGGAAGATGGCGCTCGATGTGTCGCGCACCATCGTGTCGAAGCTGAAGCCGGAAGTGAAGAACACGAGCGATTGGTTTCATGGCGGCGTGGTGGAGGACATCACTATAAGAGGTTTTCTGGATATATGGCAGGCGCAGGCGCTTCGAGACGCAGACAAAGGCTGGGACGGCGAGCGCCTGGCGAAGATTTACGTGGTGCTTGAGGCGAAGTTTACGCGCGCCTTGCTCATCCAGGTCAGGTGCGCGCGCCTGCTGATGGAGGCGTACGAGGCCTTGCACGCCGACGACTCCGCGCAGCAGACCGGGGTTGACTACTTCGTCGACAAGTTCTACCCCGTCCTCAAGAAAGAGGTCGAGGGGTTCCGACAGATCATCGAATCGCTGGCAATCAACCTCATCCCGCTGCCGACGGGGACTCTGCTCCCGCTCAAAGTCCCGGACAATATTGCCGGAATGCTCGCGCGTCTCGATATGTTCTCGGCGCAGGCGCTGATGGGCAAA
>DATKIS010001110.1:0-2007 GCA_035543975.1 Pyrinomonadaceae bacterium | reverse complement strand
ATCGGCAGATGCGGGGCCAGGGCATTGATTACTTCACCGCTGGCAACCCGGGTCGCCACCGGTTTCGCGTCGGCAAAGGTCGGCAAGTGACTTTCCCAGTCTGCCGGCAATTCGCCTTTCATCATCGAGCGCCACTGGCTGCCGAGTTCAGGGTGTTTCTCGCCGTAGTTAGCAACCAGCGCTTGCCAATCTTCTTCCTGCTTTACCCCGCGTTCAACCGCTTCGCGGAAATGGGCGAGCGCCTCTTCGGGAACGTAGAACTGCTTATCTTCGGGCCAGCCCAAATGTCGTTTAGTTTCACGTACCGCCTCCTCGCCCGGCGCGTCGCTGTGAGCTTTGCGCGTACCGGCTGTAGGCATGCCGAAGCCAATCACGGTCTTTACTGAAATCAAGGTCGGCTGGTCTTCTACCGCCTGAGCTTCACGAATGGCGGCCTCGATTGCATCCAGATCGTTGCCGTCCTCGACCGTCAGCGTGTGCCAACCATAAGCCTCAAACCGCTTCGGTACGTCTTCGCTGAAGGCCAGACTGGTAAAGCCTTCGATGGTTACCTGGTTGTCGTCGTAGAGATAGATTAGTTTGCCAAGCTTGAGATGGCCGGCCAGGGAAGCGGCCTCTGCCGCCACGCCTTCCATCAGATCGCCATCGGAAACAATGGCATAGACGTAGTGGTTGATCAGTGGGAAGTCCTGCTGGTTAAACTTCGCGCCGAGATGTGCGGCGCCCATTGCCATTCCCACTCCGTTTGCAAAACCCTGACCCAGGGGACCGGTGGTGATTTCAACTCCGGGTGTCAATCCATACTCAGGATGCCCGGGAGTTTTGGATCCCCACTGGCGGAAACTCTTAAGCTCTTCCATCGGCAAATCGTAGCCGGTCAGATGAAGCAGCGAGTAGAGCAGCATCGAGCCATGGCCCGCTGAAAGCAGGAAGCGATCGCGGTTTTCCCATTTCGGGTTTTGGGGATTGTGCCGGAGAAAACGGGTCCAAAGCACGTAAGCCATCGGCGCCGCGCCGAGCGGCAAGCCAGGATGGCCCGACTCAGCTTTCTGCACCGCGTCAAGCGAGAGCGTGCGGATGGTGTTGATGCAAAGCTGATCGAGATCGGTGTTCGCCGTCTCGTCCGTTTCCTGTATGGGCGCGCTCATTTCTGTTTTCCTTCTGCTACTGGATTTCGAATCGATTGCCCGCAGTCGCTCGTGCGCGTGTCTATGAGGTCAGTACCACCTCGCGGTAGCGGGTGGGTTGCGCGGAGCACTTGAAGAACGTCAGATGAGTTACTGTCAGCCGGACCCACCCGCTACCGCGGGGTGGTACTGACTTCACGAAACCATCGTTTGACTGGTTAATTGTCACTCCTTACCTGCGTCATCGCTGGATGCGCGCCGAGCCACCTTTCGCGAACGCTCGGACCTGCTCAAGCGTAGCCATGCTGGTGTCGCCGGGGAAGGTGGTTAAAAGTGCGCCGTGTGCCCAGCCCAATTTTAGCGCATCCTCCGCCGACTCGCCCGCCAGCAGCCCGTAGAAGAAGCCCGAAGAAAACCCGTCGCCGCCGCCGACACGATCATGCACATCAAGGTCGCACGTCATCGACACGTGAGTTTGACCGGCAACCCAGGCCACGGCTCCCCAACAGTGGCGGCTGCTTGAATAAACTTCGCGCAGGGTCGTGGCCACAACTTTGATCTGTGGGTGTTTCTCGCGAACCCGGTCAATCATGCCGAAGAACGCGCTCGAATCGAGCTTCGAGCTTGATGCTACCTCAGGCCCGGGAATGCCCAGTCCTTTCTGCAAGTCCTCTTCGTTTCCCACCAGGACATCGACATTTTCAACTATACGGCCGATCACCGCGACGGCGCGGTCCTGGCCACCTGAAATTTTCCAGAGCTTCTCGCGGAAGTTCAGATCAAACGAGATGATTGCGCCGGCAGCCTTTGCGGCCTGCATTCCTTCGATGATCAGTTCAGCAGTTGTTTCGGATAGTGCAGCGAAGATGCCGCCGCTATG
>DATKIS010001109.1:0-5805 GCA_035543975.1 Pyrinomonadaceae bacterium | reverse complement strand
TCCCTGAATACCAATCGCTTTCTCGTCGACAAAACCCTTGTCCACTACCGCCTGAATTCCCGGCAAGACACACTTGAGGGCGCTCTGGCCGGGATAGCCGATGGTGTAAACAATGTCGGGCATGAACACGAGATAGCCATTGCTGACGTAGTAGGTGGCATTAATCGACGTGCCTGGACCAGGACCACGGAAGTTGTGCAGCCCCTGCGTCAGACGCTCGTAGATATAGACGATCATCGGATACTTGCGTTGTGGATCGAAGTTCTCCGGCTTCATGAGAATGCCTTTGAGCGGAACTCCGTCAACGTTCTTGAAGCCGACCAACTCCGCGGTGCCCCAGTTGAACCGGGCCCGTTGCGCATCGCCATTGCTTACTTTCTTCAAGTTTTGGAAGTTGGCGCCGGTGACCCACAGATCGGGAAACTCATCAAAACGTGACGCGGTAAGGACCATCGTTTCGGCGTCTCTCGCCTTGATGGGATTACCGAAATCCCTGGCGGCCATGGCCAACTTCTCGGGCAGCCCGCCGTCAATCCGATCGCGATAGAAGCCGGAGTCTCTGGTTTCTTCGTCCTCCGCCCGCAGCAGCATTGGTCTCGACGGATCAATAAAGCGCTCTCTAGGATCCAGGCGAAGGTAGCGAAACTCCGTTGTCTGCCGCCTGCCTACGCCATCGGTCAGATTCTTCGCTCCCTTGCCATCCGGCGACACCTGCCAGACGTCGTAACGGTCATAAAGCAGCACGTCGCGGTCGTCTTTGGTCCAACCTGCGGTGCCATACGGTCCGGGCATGGAAGGCGTGTCGTTGTCTTCATTGAAGAACCGGGCCCCCAAGCCTTGCGTGAGGTTTACGACTTTGCCGTCACCAACGGAATAGGAATTCCAGTCTTTGCCGTCAAAATAGAGCGCATACTTTGCATTGGGCGACAGCGAGATATTAAAGCGTTGCCTGGCGCCGATCTGCTTGCGCACGCCGGTCGCGGTGTTGACGAGATAGTAGTCCGTCAAGCCCGGATTGTAGTCAGACATACTCCGGTAGGAACGGTTGTCGGAGCCAATGGCAAACCGGCCGTCGTTTGAAGGCGAGACGTTTTCCATCGTCTCATCCGCGAGCTGGACAAACTTCTTGTCTTTGACGTGATAGACAGCCCGATACGATCTGTTTCGATCCTGTTCGGCACGGATCCTTTGAATCGGTTGGACGTAGTCGTCCTTCCAGTGCCAGAGATCAACCACTACTTTTTCGTCGGCAGGGGTCTCCTCGTCCGGGTTTTTCTCAGGTTCGGGCGGAGGTGCGACGCCGAGAAACAGGCGGCTCCCATCGAATGAAAAGTTTAGATTGGCCCTTTCGCTGACCACGAGATCCTTACGGAAGTCGGTCGATGAAGTGGAGACAGCCTCGGCTGCCAGGGCGCCGCCGCGGGCCCAGTGGAAGACCTTAAACTTCGGCTGCTTCGCACTCGCGTCGTCTTTGTCGCTGATAAAAGCCAGCTGGGTTTGGTCTTCGTCCCAGGTTAGTTTTTGATACTTCCCTTTGCCGCTCAGCAAAACCTGTGGCGAGCCGTCAGTCTGCGGGGCCACCGCGTAGACGCCGTTGCCCTCCTCTTTCTTTGCCGACACCGTATAGACCAGCGTCTTCGCATCTTTGCTCAACGTGTAATCGAGCACGTCGTTGAACTTTCGTTCGTTACCGTCCGCCGTATTTCGCAGGACCAAATCGCTGCCGTATTCCTTTTTCTTCGGAGGCCGGGCGGGCGACTTCGGCGCGGCCTCGCTCGGTTGGGCGCCGGCTGCCGCGACAGATGGAGAAGCTGCCGGCGCCGGGGAGGGCGACCCGACGGGTTGCGGCGAAGGTATCGGCTGGCCCTCCGTGGGGACCATCGCAGCTTCTTTAGCCGCTGGGCCAGGGCCCTTGTCGTCTGCCTTCTTTTCTTCCGGCTTTGGTTCCAGCAGGTAAGCTACGAATCCAGACCCGTCTTCGGGGACCTGGAAGCTCTTAACTTTCTCAATCCGTTTCACCGTCCCGTTAGCAAGATCCATCACGCCGAGCGCGTTCCGGGGCATGTCTTCAGGTTTCTTCTTGTCCTTCTTCGCTTTGTTCACTTCGGTCTTGGTCGGCTCGATGCTGAAAACGATGAACCGACTGTCGGCGGTGAACAGGGGGCGGACCAGGCGGGCCTGAGTTGCCAGCACTTCACCAACGTTTACGCTCGGGTCGTCTGGCGGTGGAACCGGGGGACGATAGCCGCGTGGGGCGCGCCACTCGGCGCCGCTGGAAACGTTGCGCACGACAACTTCACCGTCGTCATCCTGCGGCAGGAAGGCGTAAGCCACAAACTTGCCATCGCGGGAAATTTGCGGGGCCTGAATTGAACGCCACGAGTCGTAGTCCTGATGGTTCAGCGGCCGCTTGGTCGAACTCTTCTGCTGAACCCCTGCGATATGTGAACCGCGGGCCAGGGCGGACGTGCAGGGCAGAGCAGCAGTGGTTGCCAGCAATGCGGCTGCGCAAATCAAGGATATAACTCGTTGCCGCACCACAGTTCGACCACTTATTTTCTTAAGTATTGTCATACATCACCTCATTCATCCATTAACTTGCCAGCGAACCCACGAGAGTCTTGTGCGTGTTCTTTCGTGTAATTTCGTGGATAGAAGACTCCCGGAAACCTAACCACACGATCCACTATCAGCGACCGAAGGGCATATCCACTTCTACGACGTCCACCAGCATGCTTCGCTTCGTGGCCGGCACTTGAATGGTGACCACACCGCCAGCGTAGTCAAACTTCAACCCCGCGTCCGCGGATTCCCGATCAAGTAGTCTCACAGCGCCTGGCCGGCTTGCACCTTTTAGGGTCACCGTCACGTCGTCAGGAATCAACAGATCTTCGGTATACATCCCGCCAGCCTGGAACTGCGGCAGCAGAAACAGGTAGCGCTTTGCACCCAATGACGTGGCCGGCACAGAGGCCGACTCGCCAGCCGAGAGCGGTTTGGTCCCCTTTACCGCTGCGCCATTGGCCTTCATCCACTCGCCCACCACGTACATGTTCTGATAAATCTCATTAGTGAACTCACCCGTGGCCATCGGACCTACTCCCAGCAGATAGTTGATCCCTAAACTCCGCGCTGTCACAAACTGGCCCAGGATGAAACCGTTAGCGCGAAACTTTGCGCCATGGACGTGCGGCCAGGAGTTAGTCCAGGTATTACAAAACTCGGCCCAGCCGGTAGACACTTTGTCGGTGGTTAGCGTGCGTTCGTAAGTCTGGAAATCGCCGGTGTTATGAAGTCGGGGGTTGATGACAATTCCCGGCTGTAACTCGCGGATGCGAGCGATAGTGATCACTTCAGTGGGGTTTGGCACCGCCGGCTTTCCGTCAAACCAGAGCACGTCGATCTTCCCGTAGCGAGTTAGCAACTCTTCTACCTGCCCTTTGACCATCGCCGCGTATTCGGCCTGATGCTTGATTCGCTCCGCCTCAGGTTTCTCAGACGTCCGGGGTTTCAGATCCGGGCCGAGCCGGGGAAGCTCCGGGTTCATCCGCGCGGCGCCGCCGTAGAGGAAGTTCATGTAGTCGCGATCGAAATACCAATCCGGTGGTGAGTAGTAGAACCCGACTTTCAGTCCATTACGCCGGCAGGCTTTCACGTAATCTTTTAACAGGTCACGGCCGCCCATGAAGAGCTTTGTGTTGAAGGTGCCATAAGCGCTGGGCCAGAGCGCGAAGCCTTCATGATGACGGGTAGTCAGCACGGCATAGGTAAAGCCGGCTGCCTTCGCGGCCTTCATCCAATAATTGGGGTCATAGTTTATAGGGTTGAAAAACGGCGCCATGCTCCAATATCGGGTGGGCGTGATCTGTAGCGGTTTGCGATCCAGGTTGTAGTCACTCTCACGAACGATGCGAGCGCGTTCCTCAGCGCTGACCTTGCGGTTCGCCAGTGGTCGGCCCGGGATCATGGGCCAGGAAATATTCATTCCTCTAACCGAGGAGATTCCCCAGTGGATAAACAAGCCGAGTCCCGCATCCGGGAACCACTGCGCGTCGGGATGCGACGTATGCGGCATCGCCGGTTTGGTGGCGTCCACACCGATAGTTGCGTGCTCTTCTTTGACCGTCTGTGTCTCTGCACCCGGGTTTTGAGTTTTTTCCTGGGCTCCTACAGGCGTATAAGCGAGTGACAACGCCATCGCAAAGAGCTGAACGTAACTGGTGATTTTCTTCAATCTCATATCCTCTGATTCAGGCGACAAGACGATCCACGTAATTACCCGAGCGAACCCGAAACCCGATTAGTGTGGTTTCGTGGATCGTCTCTGCGGTTGTTGCCGAACCCTAACGACTAACACGCAGCATCACCACGCCATGGCCCGGAACCGTCACCGAATAGTCCGGCCCCTCGACGACGATGGGCTTGTGTTCCCAAAGGTCACGCACCTTCGACTTCGGCTTGATACCCAGTTCACCCCACGGCCGGTTAACCTTTGCCGGCTCGCCGGCACGGTTGAAGATGGCCACGGCCTGGTCGCCACCGGCAAGTTGACGCTTCCAAATCTCCTGGTCGCCGGATTTCCAAACTTGCGATCCCTGCTTTCCGGCCTTGTCCTGATCCACGGCAATCACCTCGCGGTTGGTAAGAATCGCGAGCGTCGCCGGCGTCATACTGCGCAGATCGTTTCCGGCTAACAGGGGCGCGGCGAGGATAGCCCAGAGGCTCATGTGCGTTTTGTACTCCGCTTCGCTCATGCCGCCATTCCCGATTTCCAGCATGTCAGGGTCGTTCCAATGACCCGGCTTGGCCCATTGAGCCAGTTCGTTTTGGCCAAACCCAATCCGGGTCATTGAATCCCAGGTGTCCCGGATGTCGCCGGTGGTGCGCCACAGATTGCCGCCGACTTCGGCTCCCCATTTCCAGACGTCAGCTCGGCCATACTGGCAAAGGCTGTAAACAATCGGGCGTTTGACCTTGAGCAGTGCGTCGCCCATTTTCTGGTATACCGCCGGCATCTCTTCGTCTGTATAGAGATTGCGCGCTCCACACCAGTCATACTTCAAATAGTCGATTCCCCAGGCGGCGTAAGTGCGCGCGTCCTGTTCTTCGTGTCCATAGCTGCCTTCATAACCGGCACAGGTGTTTGGGCCAGGCGATGAATAGATGCCCAGCTTCAAGCCCTTGCGATGAACGTAGTCCGCCAGCGCTTTCATGTCGGGAAACTTCTTGTTGGTTTGAATGTTGCCCTGCGCGTCTCGTTCGCCTTCCCAGGTATCATCGATGTTCACGTAGAGGTAGCCGGCCTCTTTCATTCCATTGCTGGCCATGGCATCGGCGATGCCCCTCACGGTCGCGTCGTCTACCCTGCCGGCAAACTTGTTCCAACTGTTCCAGCCCATAGGCGGAGTCTTCGCTAAGCCGTTGTAAGGGACGGGATGACGCGCCGGCGGTTCGATGCGGGCGGGCATGGCGCCTTCGCCGGCCGGGGCGCGCCGCGCAACTGACTCAGTGGGTTTATCTTCAGGGCGGCGTCGCGTTTGCAGATGCAACTCCTCGCCAACCAACTTGCCTTCGTAACGCACCGTGCGTTCGTTCTTGCCGTCCTTCATGGTACCAATAATGGTGAAGCCGTCCGGGCCGCCGGTGCTTTCCTTGATCAGGTAGTAAAACTGGGTGACACGAATCGAGCCGGTGATGCGCGGGCCTTCATGTTTGAGATCGAAGTAGGCACGGCGAAACGTCCCGTCAGCGTTGTCACTTTGCACTCGCCAGTTGCCGGTAAGATCAGCGGTGCCTTGGTGGGCA
>DATKIS010001108.1:0-7691 GCA_035543975.1 Pyrinomonadaceae bacterium | reverse complement strand
ACGACTCAATACGCTGGCTCAGCTTCATTGACGTCGGCCGCTAGTTTCAAGCCTGCTACCTACGGCTCTGGAGGGACGACAGCAGCCACTGCCTATGACGCCAACCTCCTCAAACCCCTGCTCCGGACCCTTCGAACCTTAGATTCTGGCCCATTCCCGAACCCGGAACCAATCCCCAGTCCAAAGCCAGATATTAGTCAAGATGTCTCAAAAGAAGTGTTAAGCGGGGACAAGATCCGCGGCCCTGCAACGATCGAACTAAAAAACCTAAACGTACTAAGGTATGACATCCGGGTGGGAAAAGATGCGACCTTTCCTCCAGCTCCCGATCTGAAACTGCCATTCATTCCACCCATCCCTACCCAACCCAAGAAGCCTGCAACAGATCCGGCCGCAGCAGGGGTTGCCGGCGACTTACCAGATCCAATAACCGCTGCTTTCAGTGTCTCGGTAACATCACTGAACTTAATTGAGGGTGAAAAAGCAAGAGAAGTGAATGGAAAGATCGCGCAAGCGATAAGTACAGTTAATTTGGCACGCGGCAATCTTGAATCGCTGGTCACCACGTCGGATTCAACCCTCTCAACCGGTGGAGGTCCGAGCGCAATTATTATGGAAGCGTCGCGCTTGACCAGCGGGGGCGGTGAAATTGATTTAGCACTAGCAAAGAGTTGGCCTGACGAGAAAATCGAGGAATTACTTGGCAACCTGGAAATCCTCAAAAATGATTTGCTGACGCTGCCAACTACGCCGGTTGGCGCTAATGATAAATCTTGGACCCAATGGTATACAGCTAACAAGTCTAGCTATGACGCAATCGTTGCCCGCGTAACGGAGCTCCAAACTCAGCTTAGTGGACTCAAGAGCAATAGTACTCAGGGAACGGCGTTCAGAGAGGCACAAAAGAAGTTACGCGCCTGGAAGCCGATCCTCATCGGAGTTCGAGATGGCGGAACTGCGGGATTCAATCGCACCGTTAAGGTCGGCTGCGGATTCGCGTTCGACACCGGCAAAGAAACGAAAGTTAAGATTATCAAGACCGATCGATGGGCCGAACCAGGCACACCTGCAACCAACGAAGAAGTGGTGACAGTGGTGTGTTCCTCACCACTCTCGGTAAGCGCAGGCTTCGGTTTCAGCAATATCGATGAACGCGAGTTTGTGTTTGTTCCGTCAACCAAGATGGTCACCGCTAACGGGCAAACGAGCCAAGTCGTTATTAGCCGGTTCGGTTTCAAGAACAAATCATCCTTCAGAACTCTGCCCGTCTTGCTCCTCAACACTCGCGTCTGGGAGCCAAATGACATCTTCGCACTTCATGTAAGCACGGGAGCCGCCGTAGATGTAAAGACCGGGGAGAGTGGCACTGACCTCGAATACATCGCCGGACCGAGCATTTCCTTTTGGCGTTCGCTATTTATTACTAGCGGACTCCATATCGGCAGAGTGCCGAAGTTGGCGGGGGGATTTGAGCTGGATCAGGAAGTTCCGACTGGGATTAGTCAACCGCCTGTGGAGAAAGCCTGGAAAAAGGGGTTTGTCACTACCTTTACTTACAAGATTCGTTAATCCCTGAACCACCACACTGCCTGGATAGAAGTTTGACCTCTAATTTTGAAAGGACTCACGAAAATGGTAGCGAAACAGAAATCGACCGCAAAACCGAAACAAAGTAGAAAAGCTGCTCGGCCAGCAAGAGACTCTTCGGCGGCCACGAGGAAAGCTGCTAAGTCAGTTCGAGGGAAGGCACCCAGGCGATCTAACAGGATACCGGGTCCACCGATCGCTCCACCGACAGATAGTGTCGGTGTAGGTCCGGCGTCAGTAACCGGTGTGATCCTAGCGTGGGAGGATGACCCAGACGCATCGCCGTTGCGCCCACCGCTTCAGTTGCCGGTTCCGTCGCTTCCTATCGGGGCCTTGGGTATATCAATTGTCGACGCGGCTCCCCCGGCCGAAAGCCATCCACAGGGAACGAGCAAGTTTCGCTACTGGTCAGCAGCGGAAGCGTTGACCAGAGGGATGCAGTTCTGGCAGAGATTTCTGCCTGCGGGTACGAAATGGGCCACCCCAACGTCAAAGCTCGTCGTTTACTTGGATATGGGAACCGATCTCAACGCGTATTACCGGCGAGGAGCCAGTCGACTTGAGTTCTATCATTCAACGGTTGGTGGGAAGACAGTATATACGGGCGAAAGCCCGTCCGTTGTTTGCCACGAACTTGGTCATGCAGTGCTGGATGCGATTCGACCCCAGTTGTTTAATGCGGCCAGCGTTGAGGCCGCCGCGTTTCATGAATCTTTCGGGGACATGAGCGCCATTCTCTGTGCTCTTCAATTAAACTCGGTGGCCCAGGCAATTCTGCTTGAGACCGGCGGACGCTTGTACCGCTCAACTTTTCTTTCTCGCATGGCGGAACAACTGGGTTGGGCAATTCGGCAGATCAACGCTCAAGCGGTGGACCCGGATTGTCTGAGGAATGCAGTTAATTCCTTCTTCTACCGCGACCCAGCCACGGTTCCAACTACAGCTCCGGCTTCGTCTCTTTCATCGGCGCCACACTCTTTTTCTCGCATCTTCACTGCGGCGTTCTTTGATTCGTTTGCAGGAATGTTAGTGACAGATAATCCAGCGCCTACGGTGTCAAGTCTGCAAAAGGTCACTCGTGATATGGGGCGACTGCTGATTGACGCCATAAGAAACGCCCCGGTCGTACCTAATTACTTTAGCCAGGTTGCCGCGCAGATGATCGCTGCCGATGAGGCTAGATTCGCTCGCAAGTATCGGGACATACTTAAAGGTGCTTTTGTCCGGCACGGAATATTATCGCTCGAAGCTGCTACAGGCATCGTGGGTCGACCGATGCCCGTCTCGTCCGCCGTTGGAGTTGCAGGCATAACCGGTGGGGCAGCGGCCACTGCCACAACCGAGTTGGCTCCAGTTTCAATTCAGGCGACGAATTTTGGTTTATCGATCCCGACGATTCTTTGCGCTGCGCCGGACGAGGGTGGTGGTTATGCCGGGGCCGCCCCTGCTGCAATGGATACGGGTTCGATATCACCGCCTTCGCATAGTGATGCGGTCCGATCATTCCTGGAAGACTTATTTCGTCTCGGCCGCGTCGACATTGCAAATCATGGGGATCCCGATGGTCAAATTGCAAACCCGACGGTGCGAAAGACACATACTTTGAAGTCAACTGCCGCAGGCCCAATGCTGGTTCGGGAGACTTTCGATTGTGGGTTTGACGGGCTGTAAGTTTGGGGCGTAGGATTCTTTGAGCAAAAAAGATGTCAAAGAAACTCGCAACAAAAAAACCTCGTTCCGCAAACAAAGCTGCGAAATCCGGATCGGCAAGGTCAAAAAAAAGCGACTCAAAGAAGACTAAAACTACACTAAGTCCTTCGGAAAAGCGCTTTGTTAGGGACGTGCTTATCCGGGGCGAAGCGGCAAAGCAAACTCCAAGTGGAGACCTTCCTCCCGGTGCTACGCATAGAATCGTCGAGGACGACGAAGAGGGACTTCCAGCCATAGAGCGTGAACGCTTTTCCCTCTACTAGCAATACCAAAACGTCCGCTGGCCAAACTCAAATTTGAACTAAATTACCGTCGGCGCATCCGCGTGCGGAACAAAACAGGCGCGGCAGCGGGCTTCGTACATGCCGCCGGCGCCGACGGCGACGCGTTCTTCGGATTCGAAGGTGCGTTGGGAGTAGTTGGCAGGTTGGCCACACTTCATGCAGATAGCATGGGTCTTGGTGATGTATTCGGCGACGGCCAGCAATTGGGGCATGGGTTCCCAGGGTTTCCCGGTGTAGTCCTGGTCCAGGCCGGCGATGATAACTCGAACTCCGCGGCGGGCCAGCTGAGTGGCTACGTCTACCAGGGCGTTGTCGAAAAACTGCCCCTCGTCGATACCGACAACTTCCGTGTCCGCTTCGACGGCTGCCAAAACCTCAGCCGCACTGCGAATGTTTGCCGACTCGTGGCGCATCTCTGAATGCGAAACGATGTGATCCTGTGAATAGCGCGAGTCGATATCAGGCTTGAAGACCTGGACTTTTTGTCGAGCGATCTTCGCGCGGCGTAAGCGACGGATCAACTCCTCCGATTTGCCGGAAAACATTGAACCGGCAATCACTTCGATCCAGCCGGTGGTGACACGTGAATGATGAGTTGGTTCCCGGTCGTTTACTTGTGCGATGAGTTCTTCCATGGTGTATGTAGGTTCAGTCTTCAGGTTCGGCTTCAAAAGTGAGTCTAACAAGAACGATCCACGAAATCACACGAAGCGGCACGAAAAGATCTACTTGGCGTTAGGGCTAACGAACGGCCGCAATGCGCACTTCGGCACCAGCGAGGTTGTCGGATCGTGCTGTTACTTGATCTGTCCGGGCCGGCCGGGTTTGGCGCGCACGTGGAAGAGTTGGGAGGGGAGTAGTTGCTGACGCTTGCTCCGCTTCATAGGCTACTGTCTGACTATATCTCTTCACCCCAGGTGCTGTTTTCAGCGATCCCCTTACTCAGGAATACATTTCCCGATTATAAAATGGTGCGAAGGCCGCGATTAGGGCCACTTCAAAGCTCATCGAGCGGGTCACTAGATCCCGCGAGAGGATACCCCACGCCCCCTGGCGACTGCGCACGTCTTGTATCCCGGACACGCTGTCGATCACTAGTCCCAGTTCGGTTCGTCCTTCGATCACCCTTTGGGCCAGCGATGCCGGAACACTTATTGACGGGGTGCCACCAAATGTTCCCGTCTTACCGTCAGTAGCATAGGCCCACCCGCGCAAAAACGTATGCCATTCCCCCTCAATCGAAATCGAATGAAAGCCACCCTCGAGGCCAACGTAAATGTCAGCATCCAATCGCTGGGCCCTAAGTTGATCGCGTACAGCCAGCGCTCGCTCACGCGCGCCCTGCATCAACTCCCAATCGTTCAGCGGCATTGCGGGCACGTTTGTTTCCACGCGGCGGGCGACCACAGTGGCTTCAGCCCATGATGAATCTATCTCGGCTACCCGCGCGATACTCGCACGCACGGCGACAATCTTTGCAGCGCGATCGGATCCCAGGGCAACCGTCTTTACTTGAGGCCGAGTTGGACGAGTCAAAGTTTGAAAAGGTGGAACCGAAGACTTAATTCTAGTGAACGCGTCAGAGGCTATAACAGAGCGGCGCCTGACGTCAAAAGTATGGGGTGAATGCATCGCTTGACATTGGCGATTGCCGGTTGCTGTAATCGAATTTCTTCGCAGTTCACCAATCCAACCTTCAGTTAGTTAGGCTCGAAAGGCAGCCGGACTGAAAAGTTGCACTTTGAACTGGTTGGAACCAAGTTAAGAAGAGGGCTGTCTACCGGAGGTTTTGGAAGTGTCGCTAGCTGAATTGGTTTACGATTGGAACACAATCGATCCTGCGTTGATTCACCCCAATCGTCACATTGGGTTCGATGACGAGACCCTCCGCGATGGTTTGCAGTCGCCGTCTGTAAGCGAGCCACCAGTCGAACAAAAGATAGAACTCCTCCATCTGATGGACGCGCTGGGTATTGACACCGCCGACATTGGATTGCCTGGAGCCGGGGGAACCCACGCGGCCGGAGTCGAACTAATGGCTCGCGAGATAGCCGAACAGAATCTGCGAATCCGTCCCAATTGCGCCGCGCGCACCCACCGCAACGACATTCTCCCGATCATCGAGATTTCGCAGCGCGTCGGAATTCCCATCGAAGCCTGTACATTTATCGGATCTTCGGCGATCCGCTTTTTTGCTGAAGACTGGACGCTGGAAAAACTCCTCAAACTGACGGAAGAGGCAGTCACGTTTGCAGTCAGTGAAGGTATTCCTGTGATGTATGTGACTGAAGATACCACGCGGGCAAATCCTGAGACAATTCGCGCACTTTATACAACCGCCATCCAATGTGGCGCCAAGGCCGTTTGCGTCTGCGACACCGTAGGGCACTCCACGCCCGACGGGGCGCGCGCTGTGGTCCGGTTTGTCAAAAACATTATCGAGGAGCAGGGTGGCGATATTCGACTTGACTGGCACGGCCACCAGGATCGCGGTTTGGGCGTCATCAATTCCATCGCTGCAATTCAGGGTGGCGCTGATCAGGTCCACGGCTCCGCCCTGGGGATGGGCGAGCGCGTCGGAAATACGCCAATGGATCAGCTGCTGGTTAATCTGAAGCTGATGGATTGGATTGATAATGATCTATCGCGACTGGGTGAGTACTGCGCCGTGGCGTCGAAAGCCTGTGGTTGGACGATTCCGCTCAATTATCCGGTATTCGGGCGGGATGCTTTTCGGACCGCTACCGGCGTGCACGCCGCAGCGGTAATTAAGAGTTACCGAAAAGGAGATCGCGAGCTTGCCGACCTGGTTTATTCCGGTGTGCCGGCCAGCCTGTTTGGACTGGAGCAGGTGGTTGAAGTCGGGCCAATGAGCGGCAAATCTAATGTGATCTATTGGCTTGAGAAACGCGGGATCGAAGCCAGCGAAGAGCGAGTCAGCCGGATTTACGATCGGGCCAAACAAGCCTCCGCCGTCCTGGCTGACGAAGAGATAATGCTTCTGGTTGATCCCACCCACCAATGAAAATCAAGACCTCCGGCAAACTAGCATCTGACTTCTTCATATGCCTTCGGAAACCGCACTTTCGCCTGCTGCGCTCATTCAAAACCTAATTGAGTCTCCAGTGGTACATCGAGCCTTTGGTTTTGTTGATGCTCACTTGGACCAGATTACTGAAGAGCAAATCCGCATCTGCTCGATTCCAGCGCCGCCATTTTGTGAACAAGAATGTGCGGAATATCTTCGCCAGAGGTTTCTCGAATCGGGACTCACCGACGCCAGGATCGATGAGGAGGGAAACTGCGTTGCGCTGCGAAGTGGTCGATCAACTAGACCGTTACTAGTTGTCAGCGCCCATCTGGATACAGTTTTCCCTCCAGGCACTAACGTCATAGTTCGACGCGAAGGTAGCAAACTATTTGCGCCTGGCATCTCCGATGATGGCTGCGGGCTCGTTGCCTTGATTGCGATGGCTGAGGCGCTCGAAGCGGCGCGGGCAGAAACTGCTGGCTCCCTCTTGTTTGTAGGCACGGTCGGTGAAGAAGGAGAAGGCAACCTACGCGGCGTTAGATACTTGCTAACCCGGGGAGAGTGGGCTAATCGCATCGATGCGTTCGTGAGTTTCGACGGACATGGAACGGAAAGGATTACGAACCGCGCTTTGGGGTCTCGTCGTTACCGCGTGCGTTTGCAAGGTAAGGGAGGTCACTCGTGGAGCGATTTCGGTATTGCTAATCCGGTTCATGCACTCGGTCGCGCGATAACAAGACTCGCTGCTTATCCTGCTCCCACGGAACCGCGAACGACCTTCAACGTTGGCCGCGTCCAGGGGGGAAGCAGCATTAATGCAATTCCACAGGAAGCCACCATGGACGTGGACCTGCGCTCTGCAGACGCGGACGAGCTACTAAAACTTGACGCTTTCTTTCGCCGCGCAGCGAGAGAGGCGGCTGAGGATGAAGATGCCGTTCGCCACGGGGGACCCCCGCTGAAAATGCAGATCGACTTGATTGGGGAACGGCCAGGTGGAAGAACTCCTGACGAAGCAACGCTGGTGAGACTTGCTTGGGCAGCCACCGCAGCAGTGGGTGTTCAACCTACTTTGGATC
>DATKIS010001107.1:0-13183 GCA_035543975.1 Pyrinomonadaceae bacterium | reverse complement strand
CGAGGCGCAAGGGTTCTACGCGGTCCATCGCGAGCGGCCGTTCTTCGGCGAGCTGACCACGTTCATGTCGTCAGGGCCCTGCGTGCTGCTCGCGCTCGAAGCGCCGAATGCCATCCAGAAGTGGCGCGACACGATGGGACCGACCGACCCGGCCAAGGCCGCCCCGGGGACACTGCGCCGCGACTTCGGCGAGTCGATTGGCCGCAACGCCACCCACGGGTCCGATGCGCCCGAGACGGCGATGTTCGAGCTGTCCTATTTCTTCAGGGGCATGGAACTCGTCTAGCGGGCAGCAGGCAGCAGGCAGCGGGCAGCGGGCAGCGGGCAGTGGGCAGCGGGCAGTGGGCAGTGGGCCGTGGGCCGTGGCTATACGAAGAGGCAGCGAAGCTCGTTCGCTGCCTCTTTCTTATCCCGGACAAGGTGCGACTCGCTGCCCTGCTCGCAGCTCCTGGCCTCCTGCCTCCTGCTCCTGTCTCCTTGCTCCTGGCAACTGCCGCCGTGGCCTATTGCGCCGCCTTCTTGCGAGTCAGGACATTGCAGGCTTCGACGGCGCTGGCTGGATCTACCGCGACCGCCCCTTCGTCGATATGGCGAATAATCCCCTCTTTGTCGATCACGAAAGTCGCGCGGTTACCAAAGCCCTGCTCTTCGTTGAAGATTCCATAGTCCCTGACGACGGTTCGCTTGAAGTCGCTGAGTATTGGAAAAGTGACTCCGATTTGCTTTGCAAATTCCCGGTTTGCGGGAACGCTGTCCACGCTTAACCCAAAAACCTGCGTGTCGGTAGCTTCGAATTTGGCGATATCAGCCTGATACGCCTTCATTTCCTTCGTTCAACCTCCGGTAAAAGCAAGCACATAGGCTGCCAGCACTACATTCTTCGTGCCCTTAAACTCACTAAGCTTATAGGTCTTTCCGTCAGTCGCACGCAGCGTAAAGTCTGGCGCCGGCTGGCCAACTTTCAAATGCGTCTTCGGCGCCGGGGGGGCAGGCTTAGGCGCCGCTGGCTGTTGGGTCGTGGCCGGTTGCGCAGCCACGGTCACCGCAAGAACAATCAGGAACAGAAATGCTAACAACGATTTTCTGGTCATTCCTTAAACTCCTTCAATCCAAAACTTTTGACCGACACGCCACGCACTCCAGGAGACTGGGCTTCGATCGTGGGCCCGGAGTCCGAGGGAGCGTGACCGTTAAGTAATGCTTCCGCCTCTTCACTGACAAACAGGTGGCTTACAAATTAAGTGGAAGCATAGTCCCTGGGAGCCAGCCGGGGCAAGTTCTAGTACAATCGGCAATCTATAGTCAGGACGAAGGAACCGCAGTTTATGGTCTCACTCAAACCGGAGCGGCTAAAGCGCTACAAAGACGTCACCCTCTTGCTGGTGAAGTATGGGCGATCCGATCTGGTCAAACAGGCCGGCCTCGAAGACAGCCTCGAACTTGACGAACACTCCCTGGCGGAAACCCGGCCCGAGGCTGAAGAATTAGCTACTGATCTCGAGAAGCTTGGCCCGACGTTCATCAAGCTGGGCCAACTACTGTCTACCCGCGCCGATCTGTTACCCGCGCCTTATCTCGAAGCGCTTTCGCGCCTTCAGGATCGAATCGAGCCCTTCCCTTTTGAGGAGGTTGATCGAATAGTTTCCGGCGAGCTCGGCGTCCGCCTGTCAAAAGCCTTCGCTGACTTCAATCCTCAGCCGCTGGCGGCTGCTTCGCTGGCGCAGGTGCACCGGGCGCAAATGCGTGACGGCCGTGAGGTCGTGGTGAAAGTCCAGCGGCCGAACATTCGCGAGCAGATCGTTGACGACCTGGAATCATTAAACGAGGTTGCCCAGTTTCTCGATGCGCACACTGAGGTAGGCAAGCGCTACGAGTTTGAAAACATGCTGCAGGGCCTTCGCCGAAGTCTGTTGCGGGAAATGGATTTCAAACTCGAAGCAAACAACCTGATCACCTTTGCCGACAACCTGGCTGAGTTTGAGCGAATAGTCATCCCGGAACCTGTTCCCGATTTCTGCACTTCGCGGGTTCTCACCATGGACTACATTGCGGGCAAGAAAATCACCGAGCTGAGCCCGCTCCGCCTGATGGAGATCGATGGTCCCGGGCTGGCTCGCGAACTCTTCCGCGCCTACCTGAAACAAATACTGCTCGACGGTTTTGTTCACGCCGATCCACACCCCGGCAATGTCTTGCTGACTGATGACGATCAAATCGCCTTGATTGATCTGGGGATGGTCGCGCGTCTTTTGCCAGGGTTACGCGACAACGTGCTGCGCCTCTTGTTGGCCATCAGCGAAGGACGTGGCGAGGAAGCCGCTGAGGTCACCATCAGAATGGGCGAACCCCGGACCGGCTTCAACCGGACCGAGTTTACAAAACGAGTTGCCGAAATCGTCGCCGAAAACGCCGATGCCAATATGAGCCGGCTCAACTCAGGCCAGGTGGTGCTGGAAATAACCAAGATCTCCGCTGACTGTTGGTTTCGCCTGCCCTCCGAGTTCGCCCTGGTCGCTAAAGCTTTGTTGAATCTCGACCGGGTCGTGTTCACCCTCGACCCGTCTTTTGAACCCAGCACCGTTGTCCGGCAGCGCGCTACTGAGATACTTCAGCGCTCGCTATTGCAAAGCGTCTCCCCGGCAAACTTGATTGGAAGTGCTGTCGAAGTAAAAGAATTTGTGGAGAAACTTCCCAGCCGGGTCAATAAGATTCTGGATATGGTTGGAAACAATCAACTCAAACTTGATGTGGATACGATCGATGAAAAGGTAGTTGTCGAGGGTCTGCAGAAGGTGGCTAACCGAATTGCTCTGGGATTGGTCCTGGCGGCGCTGATAGTGGGGGCGTCAATGCTGATGCGAGTCGAAACGTCGTTTCGCATACTCGGCTATCCCGGCTTCGCGATGATTTTCTTTCTGCTGGCGGCGGTTGCCGGTCTCGGTCTCGCTTTTACAATCATCCTGACTGACATAAAGGCGAGCAAGCGAAAACTTAAACAATAAAACGATCCACTAACTCAACGAAACTTCACCAAATAGAGTGCTGGTGTTGCCTCGTGTCGTTTAGTGGATCGTTGTCCAACCTTGACGCACGCCTTTCTTATTCCCCAAACATCAGGTTAACAAGTTTCGACATCGGGTTGATAAACTCAGCACGCTTCACTACTCGCGTAGGTTCGAACCTTGGCCCCGGTAAAGCTACAAACTGGCCAGGACCAACTTGTTTCACCTCCGCCGGAAACGCTTCCATCAACCCCTTGTCGAGCGCCAGTTGCACATAGCCACGCAGGCCTGTCGGAATTTGGGCGTTGTCCACCAGCGCCTGGCCGCCAAAAGTGACCGTAGTGTTTTGCAGGGCCTTCGCCTGGGTATCCAGTCGCAGCGCGCGAATTAATGCCACGGCTTGTTCCAGCCGGTCAACGCCAGTGCCGCCTCCGAAGGTCGAACCGCCGAGCCCCATCACGCCCTCTTTGCGAAGCGACTCCGCGAACAACACGTCAGGAGTACCACCCGGGACGTCGCTGAAGCTTGGTTGATTTGGGATGAACTGCGGAATCCGAGCACCCATCATCACCGCACGGGCTAACTCGGCCCGCGTCAGCGAATCATTTGGTCGGAAGCCTCCGGCCTCAGCCGCCATCATGCGATCGTAAACCAAGCGATAAGCCTTCAATCGAGTGGCAGCATCCAGTGTCCCGATGTCGTTAACTTCGTCGGGACTGTAGAGATAGTGGGTGATTGTGATTCGATAGGGCTGGTTACTCACGGTCGAACCTTGAAGCGTGCCGGCGCTGACGCTGGCGGTATAAGTTCCGCCGCCGGGAAACTCCAGTTTGATCGATTCACGTCCCCCGAACAGGCCGCCCAGGTTTAACTCGTCTGAGGTCTGTGAAACAGATCCGCCGTTTACCGATAGCGACATGTCGTGCAGGACAACTTTCGTGTTGTCCACCACCACTTCGCCTTCACCAAGCGCGCTATTCCAATCCAACTGGACAAAGGTGAAGCGCGCGTTGGCGGGAACTTCAAACGTATGACTCGTGGTATCACCCGGGCTAACGCTGCCATCAATCGCGGGCGCAGGTTGTTTGGATAGCGTGAGTCCTTTGCCGGTGAAACCAAAATTGCCATAAGGCTTGTTCTGGTTGAAAGCCAGGTCAACCGCCGCGTGAACGTTTGCCATTCCGGCGCCCACTTCAAACTCGTCGTAGGTTGCCAGCGGAGTTGCCGTGCGTTCAATGATTGACTTCACGTCGTCGGGAAGCAGGTACGGATTTGCATCGAGGATATTTGCGATCACCCCAGCCATGTGCGGGGCAGCCATCGAGGTGCCGCTGATCTGGGTGTAGTTAGCCACGAAGGCCGCCGGAATTTGCTTGTCGTCATAGAGCCCGTTGGCCGCCGGATTGACACGCGACCGGGCGGCAATAATCGCTGAGGTGAAGCCCGTTGGTTCGCCGACCTGGGTCAGCGGTGCAGAGACGCCGGTTCCCGGCGTAATTGCCGTCGGGTGCACATTCGGATCGCCAAAGATGCCGCGCGACGAGAAACCTGCCAGGCGTCCGTCTTTGGTGGCGGCGCCAACGTTAATGGTCCATGGAAACGACGCCCAGCGATTCTGCGAGTTTGGCCGAGGGCCATCGTTGCCGTTGGCGAAGACAACCACCATGTGCACTTCATCGTGCAGGATCTTACTGGCGACATTCACGGGATGGTCCGGATCAAGCTCGACCGCGGAGTTTCCCCAGGAGTTGTTAACGGCGCGAATGTTGTAGCGAAACTGGTTGGTGTAGAGATAATCAAACGCGGCAATCTGGCCAAGAATAAAGAGTCCGCCACCGGAACCGAGTCCGACAATTTGTGCTCCCGGAGCCACGCCGGAATAGAGCCCGCCACTGGCGATCCCCGTGCCTGCTGCGATGCTCGCGCAATGCGTGCCGTGACCACCATTGGTGTCGCTGTTAATAACGTCCTCAACATAGGTCATCGGCAGGATGCCCTTGAGTGGATTACCAAGAGTGTCGCTACGAACCACCAAACCGTCCTTGTCGTTTGGGTTCACCAGTACGTTTTGGATGGTCTGACCAGCCGACCGGTTCAGCAGGTCAAACTTCAGGTCCTGGTGTGAACCGT
Source organism: Pyrinomonadaceae bacterium (assembly GCA_035543975.1). GTDB lineage: Bacteria > Acidobacteriota > Blastocatellia > Pyrinomonadales > Pyrinomonadaceae > PSRF01. The sequence continues at coordinate 8,051 of DATKIS010001107.1, read as the reverse complement.
CAACACCCGTATCGTTGATAGCGATCGTCACGCCTTTGCCGGAGACGGGCAAACCACCGTTTAGCCGCGTCAAGTCAGCATCCTTGCGCAGGCGATCTACGCCAATCAATGGCTTGGACTGATGCAGGTAGGGTTGGATGGCCGCATTCAGGTACATCGAGCGCAACGTGTTCCAACTCATCATCTGCTGAATTTGAGCCGGAGTTGCGTTGACCGCCATGATCGGAAAGTTGGCCATCCTGATGCCCGTAGTAATCCCCAGAGCCTGGACCGCCGCGACCTGGGAATCGCTTACGCGAGTTCCCTGGAAGGTCAGGATGACTCCAAACTGAGCACCGCTCGTAGCGGACTTCAGGCGTGCGCCCAGTTCCGGGTCAAGCTTGGGCGCAGCGAAACTGGTAACGGCAATCGTGATCAATGTTGCGAGTACTAAGAATGTCGCTCGTGCTGTCTGCATGGTGTCCTCCTGCTACTTTGTTCGCTGTCAACCGTGGCTACTCGACCTTGAAGTTCGCTCCGTTGGCGGTGTCGGAAGCGAATAGCAATATGACACCCACCTGAGCCCGGACTGAGGTCGCCGTCGTCGTGACGCCAACTGGATCGTAGCCAAGCGCCGTGGGCGCCATCAGTTTGTCTACCGACAACCTGATGATGATTTGATTGCCGACGATTTCACCGGAATCGGCATCGCCAAGCCCTTCCTGGGAGGCCACCGCCAGGCTGTTATCAATCTTTCCGTAGGTATAGGACATCGTGCCGGTGTCTGAAGTTGTGGCAGTGACGTAGATGGTCATCTCGCCAAAGTTTGAACTCATGATCCAGGAATTGCCCTCGGTACGCAGAGCCAGATTCTTCATGGTCATTTTGTAAACAATCTGACGATTCGCCGCGTCGTACGAGTAATCAGCCCAAAGAATATCTTGTCCATCGGTGGCACCCGCGGGATTGATACCGCTGCCCAGCACTTGATCGCCTTCGGGATCGAGTACCTCCGGGCCGTTTGGATCGGGAAAGAGACTGTAGGGATGATCAACCGCGCCGAGACCGAGTGCGCGGCGCACCGCATTTCGCGCGTCAACGTAACCGGCGCCGACCACTCTTGGTTCATACGGCATCGGATTGGCCGTCTCGCGCAGAATCGTAACCACTTGGTCCGGAGTCAGCAGTGGGTTAGCTTCAAGCATGAGAGCTACCACGCCCGAGATGTGCGGACAGGCAAAGCTGGTCCCCTGCGAGGTTGTATAAAACGGCAGGAACGCCGGCGGAATAGTCCAAAGGTCGTTGGCGCCGACAAAAAGCGGAATTGCGCCGATGGTGTTTGTCAGTCCCGGGCCCTTCATCCGGGCACTCTTAATGTCGAGTCCCGGCGCAGTGATATCAGGTCGGAGATTGGGCCGGGCGGCTGGATCGGCCGGCATTCCCGCCACGTCCGTTCCATCGCCGTTGTTCTCTCCACGAGAACTGAAAGTGGTTGGTTGGCCCAGACCTCGCTTGTAGCCGGCTGCGACTGAGATGGTCCACGGCATCGTGGAGTAAGGGTTAATTGCGTTGGGCGCGTCGCCGACGCTGTCGATGCCGTTCCCGGCGGCGAAAACCACGACCATGTTGCTGTCGTGAGCATTGCGCGTGGCGACATTGATGGGGTTGTCGGGATCGATACCGTCGGGAGAGAGGCTGCTTCCCCAGGAGTTGTTGACTACCCGAATGTTGTATCGGAATTGATTTACCAGCAGGTAATCGTAGGCACCAAGGATGGCGACGAGCGGCAGGCCGAGTTCGTTGCCGGAGTTAACGCCGATCAAGTTGGCCCCCGGAGCAACGCCGCCGTAGAAACCACCCGAAGACGCCCCGGTACCGGCGGCACAAGCCGCACCATGCGTGCCATGTCCGGATTCGACATCCGAATGCTGCTGGTCTTCAAGGTAAGTGGGCGCATAGAAACCATTGTCATAAAGAATGTCGAAGATGTTGATGCCGATGCCGATTGCCAGTCCGCCGTCGCCGACTGTTGCCTCCGACATCGGCTGAATGACGTTTTGCACCGTCTTTGATCCAAACTTTAGATCCGCGTGGGTGGCGTCGATACCGGTATCAATGTAGCCAATGCCGATGCCTTTGCCGGAAATTGCCATTCCGGGATTGCCTTGATTGGCGCGAGTTGCTTCAACATCGGCCCTGAGCTGCGGCACGCCGATAAAGCGGCGGCTCTCGTTAGTGAACGTCTTCATGATCCGGTTGGCCCAAATGGAGCGCACGCCCGGCTGGGTCTGGACGGAGACGAGCTGGGCCGCGTTCATTGGCGCTATGACCATTGGCAGTTTGCGCAACGCGAAACCCTTATTGATTCCAATTGACTGAAGCCGGCCGAATTCAGTGGCGGAAGGTCTTGTCTTGTAAGTAATCACGACCGGGACCGTGGCGCCCAGGGAACTGGTATTGAAGTGCGTTGCCAGCAGCGGATCAACCTTCACGGCGGAGGCCGCAGGCGCAGGTTTCAATCCCGCCAACTGAGCGGCGCTACGACTGCCGGTTGAGGGAATGAAGAAGGCCAGGGTAAACACCACAGCGAACGCTTCGCAGATGAGGACCGCGCGGGTTCCCAGAAGTTTGATCGGCGCCTTTATTGACATGGTCGTGTCCTTTCGTGGGCTTCAAGTTGTAGCTTCAGCCAGCCAGGCGATTCGTCGGACAGGCCTGCGGGTCTGTTGGCATGATGAGAGCTTACGGATTCGACTTGAGAAAAACTTGAGGCAGCCGGGACAGAAACGGGGCGATGAAGGTGCCGTGTTTCAAACAGTTAGCGCTGGTTGAGAAAAACTTGAGATACAGGCGGGAGCGCAGGCGGTTGGCCTTCAGCGAGCGACGACAGCAAATACGATCCGCCAAATCACACGAGATTTCACAAACAACTTTCGTGTTTGTTTAGTGTGAGTTCGTGGATACCTTTGCTTGAGGTTTGGAGCGGAGGGGCCAGGGTGGGCTGAGAAGCTGGCGGCGATCACATTGCCGGAAATTCGCTCTTCAGCGCGCCGAAACGGTAGGGCTCGTTGATACGGATCGAAGCTTTTTGCCTCGCCGCCCTGAGCCAGTCGGCGAGATTCTTCGCCTCGCGCTCGGCCAATAGACGCCGCCGGATCTCCGGGGCCGCTTCCGTCAAAGCTTGCCTACGACCCGCTTCGCGAGCAGAGACTTTGATTACATGGAAACCATATTCGGTCTGGACCACCTCGCTGGTCGCACCTGATTTCAGCTTGAACGTCGCCTCATCGAAACTGGCTGGATGCGATCCGCGTCCAAAGGTTCCTAGACTCCCTCCACTCCCGCGAGTTCCCGGATCTTCGGAAAACTGGCGAGCCAGAGCCGCAAAATCCGCGCCTGCCGCTGCCTTGCGCCGAAGATCAGCCGCACGCTGACGGCGGCGCTCCATCTCTTCACGGACGGCCCTAGCCAGGGCTTCTCCGGCCAGGCCCTTCTCGCGCCCGAGTTGTTGCGAAATCAGATTCGCTCGGGCCGCAATCAGAATGTGCGCCGCGGTCACGCGCTCGTTTTGTTGAAACGCGGGCTCGGCTTGATGCGCATCGTAGTAGACCTTGATGTCATCTTCGGAAACTGAGAGTCCCTTGTTCAGCTCGCTGCGAATCATCTCGCCATAAAGCTGCATTTCGATGATGTCGCGATACTCATTCCGGCTCAGAGAATGTTCAGCTAAATAGGCGTCGTAGTTTTGCTCGCCGCCTAATTCGGTAATCGCCCTTCGCTCGGCCTCCGCCATTTGATCCGGCTGGATTGCCAGACCGCGCCGCGAGGCTTCCTGGGCAATCAACGTTCGATCAATCAGCTCCGAAACGATCGCTTCGCGCAACTGATCGATTTTGCGGCGCCCTTCGTCAGTGTTGGGATCGAGTCCGAGCTCCGCCCGGCCGTTCTTCAAGTACATGTCATAAAGCTTGGATGAGATTGGGCTACGATCAACGGTGGCCACGATCCCGGATGTCGTAGTTGAACTCGACTGGGATGGCGTGTTGCACGAACATGCGACGACCATTGCTCCGAGAACGATCACAGTCGCGAGGCGCAATTTCTTCGCAAGGCGCTGGAGACGTTGCGGGTAAAAGGAACGGAGATTCATCTAAACGATTCCCTCGTAACCTGGCAACAATTGTAGGGGTGGCACGCCGTGTGTGTCCGTGGCCACCCCTCCTCGGACCACTGAGTAACAACCGAGATTGATGTGCGAAGCGAGGGTGACCACGGAGTGGCTCTACGACATCAGGCTCCTGGCGATTTCCTATGAAGAACCGAAAAACTGCGGTAATCTTTCAACGCTTCGATCAGACTCTGCTGTAGCAACGGGGACTTCACTCGCAACCCGCTTTCCGGGTTGAGCCATTTCCGGAGTCGCGAACTTCAGCAGCATCTCCCTCGCTTACCAAACTTGAAGTACATCCGCGGGTGCCGTGCCTTCACCGCCAGGCTAGGCCAGGAATTTCCTAGTCTGACAATCTACTCAACCTCATTGAACCACAGGAGATGAAACATGCTGAATACCCCCGACAACCCTAAACCCCATCATGAAAGCGACCGTCTGATCGACAAGAAATCGAAACACCTGGTTCATCTAAGATTCGTGCTGGTCGGTCTCGTGATGATTGTGACTTTCGCTGGAATCACATCACGAAACGCCAGCAACACCAAAGTCTTCGCCACCGACTCATCGGCAGCGAATAACACAACTCCCGTCCCACAGGCTAGTCCGAGTTATTTACAATACGTTGCCTGGCCGCCGGGTTTTCACATTAAATTCGCCGCAAACTATTTGATTAAGGGGCAGCGACCCGTATCGTTAGCTGGCAACGAACTGTTCTATCAGGCTGCCGAGAATATGTGAAGTTCAAGGCCCTCTTTCCCAGGTGCCTCAATCTGCCGGGCGTGCCGCTGACGTTCGTTGGCAGGCGTTGCGAGTTTTACATGGGGCGTGATCCGCAAACCAACAAATATGCTGCATATGTCTATTCCCAGGACCGAAAGGAGTCGTTCTTGTTGGCGGCGAACTTCGGACCGCCAGCCCACGACTTCATGGCTCGCTACAATAAGCTGCTGACCCAGCCGCCATTGTCCGCGCCTTTGGCCGGAACTCCCATTGCTGTTAGGGGTCCGGCAGATGGTCAGCCCGTCCAATGGTTCCTTACCGCCGGTACGAACAACAACCCTGTGCCCGCCAATGTTCAGGGCTACTACGCCGCGATGGCCACTCCGGTCGGTTACGACGCTAGTCTGTACAAGCCACCTTATAATTTTAGCGGCGCGGCCCCTGGCATTCATGCACCGGATAACAGCCGGCTGGTTTATGGGCAACTGGTTTACGATCCGCTCACTTTTGTGATTAACCCCAACTTTCCCACGGACACTTTCGAGCCTCCGTCAGGCTACACGCCGATTAAGCCCATCTGCTGGAAAAACAAACAGATGAACTGCGCGGCTTGTCACCTTTCTGACCCACCCCATTTGCACGTTTTCTACACGCAGAAAGGAAGGGGGACACCCTGCAAGTCGGCGGCGCCAGCGCAGTAGTGCACCGGTAATCGGTCTTCGGTGATTTGTCTAAAGGGAAGATTTGTTCGCGCGGCTTCGTGGATCGACTGTTTGGTGAGAGCAGGCGATCCACAAAGTCACCAAGCTCAAGCGGATTCTTGAATCGTACTGCTTGATGGCAGATTAGCCTACCCTAATGGGATGCGTCTTTCATTTTCTCAAGAACGTTGATGGCGTGTTCTCTGCTTACAGCTGGAAAATCATCAAGAAACTCGTCGAGGCTATCGTCTGCTTCAAAATAATCAAACAAGGTTTGCACCGGCACGCGGGTCCCAGCGAAAACTGGCGTGCCGCCAAGAATGTCGTCAGAGCGATTGATTAGGTCAGTCATCGGTTCCTACCTCACCCCAGAATCTTTACAAGAATCGCTTCTGCAATTCCGGCTATCACTTCACGGGCAAAGATAGCATCAGCCGACAACGCGTCATACCCATGTTCCGAAAACACGGACAGCGCCTTCCTGAACCAGCCGCCGAATACGTTCAAGTGCGATGCTCAACTTTGTCCCTCTTGCTCATATCTGCGGCCATATTCTTGTCAACGTATAACGTTCGGCGTCAACGACGCGCTGGTCGCTGGCGAAGGTGCGAGCGGGATCATCCGTTGGTGACACGGTCGCGCTGGCTTGTTTCGTCATTCCTCAATAGCAGAACTAAGCCAGTGCGCGCACAAGACCTACTTGTGGAGATGTCTGAAAGTTGGCGAAGATAAGCTAAGAATTTACGGTGTCTGTGGCGGCTTGTTTATTTTCTGCCAACCTTTTCTTTCCTCCTCAATTGCGCCAGTGTCAATGTCAGCAACAGCCCGTTTACAAATACTGGGTAAGTCACTGTCTGTTAGGAGAGTATGATGGATAAGGTCGGTGCCTGAGGCAAACATATCGACAAGAACATCACCTGAAAATGCGTCCTTAGCCAAGGACCTTAGCGCTTTGGGAGCGCTAGTTGGCGGCAGAATATTCTTGGTAATGACTATTGAAAGCGTATAGCCAGCGGTCCTCCCATTAAATGTGTTTGCAATTACCACAATGGACAAATGATAGTTCGCGTCTCGCTCCGAGACCAAAGCTATATCTCCCAAGCCACGTAGACCTGAATTGATACTACTCGAAACTTGAGAGCGGACGACCTCATCTGCGGATACGCTGACAGACACCTGAAATGTATGTGTCTGACTATTCGCTGATATGACAAAGATGAAAAGCAAACAAGGGGAAATTAATATTCTCATCGCTGACTCCCGGGGTGAGGACAAGTGCTTCCCGCTTAGATTAAGAGAGGAAAGAAATTCATGGTTCCTCATTAACGACATAGGGATATTCTTTTTGAGCCTCCGCTAGATGCTCATTGCAGACCTGGGTCTTAACTTGAAACTCCCATTTCAATGCCCCGCTATCGGTTCGGCGCATATTTTGTTCCTCGTCAGTAGTGGGACGACCAAGCACCTTTTCGGCGTCATTGGTACAGCTCTGAAATTGACATTTACTCATAAGCCTGTTGACAACTCCCTTGCGGCTTAATCAAGCCAAACTTAACACACTGACGCTTTTTACCAGGTTGCTAGAATTACGTAAAGGTCGGCTGAAACGCCTAGCCAGCTAGGTCTTCAATCAACAAGCAGCACCTTGCCCTTGGGCGCGGCGAATAGCAACAACATCAAATCCAACGAGCAAGTTAAAGAGCGCGCGACCCGCGCCCTGATCTAGACCTGTTGGCCGCACCGGTCATTGGAATAAATCATCGTGTAAGCCCAACCTCGCTTGCTCAAAGCTATTCCCGAACCAAACCCATTTTGCCAGTTTGTTCCAACACTCTTCGCGTTCGAAGTTCTCAATGTTTTCGGCGACGGTACGGCGCGCGTTAGCGAGCCATGTGGTTCGTTCTCTTGGTTCGGCGCTCAGGATCATCGACGGGAAGTAATTGAAGTGTGTTATTCCGTCATGGTCCTCAAGTAGGACGAGACTACGCGGGTTGATCTTTACTTGCGAATACAGTTTGCGAGAAACAGCGATCCTTGGGTAAATCGAGACACGAGATTCAAGCTCATAGCTTTCGACCAGAGCCTTGCCAAGCACGACGCCACCTGAGTGATACAATGGCCCCACCGTTGCGCCGCCACGGATCAGGAAGCCCAACCTCATAGCAGCAGCCGCAATCTGAGCGACCAGTTTTCTAACCAGTATTAGCCCGATGCTGAGACTGTCTTCCTCGTTCAACTTGAGCAGATGTTTTGTTGGATAGCTGATCACGATATGGTCCGAAAATGTACTTACTTCAGGTCTTATTTTGAACCCTTCATTCTCGGGCTCTTCAATAAAGTCGAACTCACATCGGAGTGATGCCAAGTCGCTCATTAGCCCGATTAAGGTCACCATTTTTTCTTCGTCCCAGCTGCGTATTGCTTCGGTGAAGCCCAAGAAGTCGATGTAGAAGATGAGCTGTTCATCCATAAAGGATATG
>DATKIS010001106.1:0-2860 GCA_035543975.1 Pyrinomonadaceae bacterium | reverse complement strand
AATAGTCGGACATTTGCCTCCGCTGAAATCTGCCAACTAAAGAAATCACCTTCGATTAGCAATATACTAGAGCATTCGGAAAACTGTGGAGCACTGAAGGGTAACGCGGGGTTAATCGCGGACTGCCCGTCTGAAAGTCTGTCCTTTTCATGCCCATCGAGGTTACGTCCATCCGCGATCAGCGCCGAGTCCCCTCACTGCGCAGGGCCGCGCAAACATTCCGCGACTTTATCCGGGACGATGCGACAAGCAAACGACGAGTACTCCTGCGCTCGCTCCTCAATCTAATCGCAATTGCGTTGCTCGCCGGTGGCAACTCCCTGGTGAATTCCTACAAATACCATGCGAGGTTGATTGATGCGCGCCTGGCCTCTGGATACTTGACCAGCCGTCCGGGCGTGTACGCCGCGCCGCGGATTATCGAACGCGGGCAGAAACTCTCACATCTCGATCTGGTCAAGGCTCTGCGGCGAGCGGGCTATGTCGAATCGGCTGGGAGCAACGTTTTTAGCGGCAGCTTTCGTATCGCAGCTTCGGCGATAGAAATCCGGCCCACCCATACAAACGATGCCAGACCACCAATCGTCAGCGTTAGCATTGATACCCATGACAAAGTTTCAGAACTGATCTCAGAGGGCGTCCGGATCGATTCGTTTACCCTCGAGCCTGAGGTGCTTTCAAATGACTTATCGGCGAAGGGAGGCCTGCGCGAGGCGCTTGCCTACGACGAAATCCCGCCAGTGCTGGTGCATGCGATTCTGGCAATCGAGGACCGCCGTTTCTTTGAACACTCAGGCGTGGACTTGTTCGGTATCGGACGGGCCCTGCTGCGCAACGTCGGCGACGAACGCGTAGGCCAGGGCGGATCAACCATTACGCAGCAGTTGGTCAAAAACACCTATCTCACTCCCGAGCGAACCCTGCGCCGCAAGTATGCCGAAGCGATGCTCGCATTTGCGCTCGAACGCCGCTTGTCGAAGCAGGATATTTTTGCGCTTTACTGCAATGAAGCTTACCTCGGCCAACGCGGCGCCGTTGCCGCTCGCGGGGTGAAAGAGGCCGCGCGCATCTATTTTGGGAAAGGCCTGAAGGACCTGTCACTCGCTGAAGCAGCCACGATTGCCGGCATGATTCAGGGGCCGTCAAGATATTCACCACTACGACACAATGCAGCAGCACTGGCCCGCCGAAACACGGTGCTGGATGCGATGGTTCGTGACGGCTGGATCGATGCCGGACGAGCGGAACTCGCTTCGAGCGAACCACTGGTCGTCTCCCGGGCGGAGTCTTCGGACATCGCGCTGGCGCCGTATTTCGTCGACCAGGTTAATCGGATAGCTGATTCCGACTTTAACGTCTCCCCAACAAGTCAAAGGGTTTATTCAACGATTGATCTCGACTTGCAACAGCTGGCCGAGGCAGCGTTGAAGAAGCAACTGGACCGTCTGGACACGGCCTACAAAAGCCGCGACACAAAGCCACAGGCCGCACTCGTTGCTCTCGACCCGAGAACCGGAAATGTGCTGGCAATGGTTGGAGGACGAGACTATGCCGAGTCTCAACTAAACCGCGCCACCGACGCCCGCCGTCAGCCTGGTTCAACCTTCAAGCCCTTCGTTTATGCCGCCGCACTCGAAGACGGCATCTCTCCCGTGCAAACCTTTGCAGACGCCCCCCGCGAATTTGTTTACGACCAGAAGAAGGTCTATCGTCCCGCAAACTTCGGCGGCGGCTATTCAATGGGCGATGTGACGCTGCGGACCGGCCTGGTGAAATCGCTTAACGTTGTCACAGTTGATGTCGCGTTGCGAACCGGTCTGGCGCGGATCGCAAACCTGGCGCAACAGTTTGGATTGCCGCGACCTGAAAGATTCCCGGCCCTGGCCCTGGGAACCGAAGAGGTTACCCCACTCGAACTGGCGGCAGCCTACGCTGCGTTTGTTAATGGCGGTCATCGAGTAAAGCCGAGATTTGTCGCCAGCGTGGGCGAACCACCAGCCACGCATTCTGCAAGTGACAATAAAGATGGACTGCAGGTTATCAGTCCAACTACTGCCTACATGATCACAAACATGCTTTCGGCTGTCGTGGATCACGGGACAGGGCGTGCGGCCCGCGGCGCAGTTAAAGGGACAGCGATCGCCGGGAAAACCGGGACGTCGCGCGATGGTTGGTTTGTCGGCTACTCTCCGAATCTGGTGTGCGCCGTTTGGATCGGCTTCGATGACAACCAGCAACTGGGACTGACCGGCGCCGAGGCAGCCCTCCCGGCCTGGACGGATTTCATGAATGCCGCTATCGAGGCAAAGCCGGCTTTAGGTGGAAAGAACTTTGAATGTCCGGAAGGAATAAGGTTTGTAGAGATCGACGCAGACGACGGACTGCTTTCAACCCTCTCCTGCCCGCATCGCGAGTTGATCGCTGTCACGGAACGGCTGGCGCCAAATCTCGAGTGCCTGGTACACGGCAACCTGACTGAGTCTCTGTCGGAATCTAGTTTGCCTCGCGTCGACCCAGGTGGTCCTAACGACCAGGTGCTGCTGTCGCAGCATAGCCAGCCACCCGCCAGAGTTGAACGCGCGGCTAGTTCAATCGAAGCTGCTCCAACTTGGATCGATATTGATTCTAATGGAAGGCGAAGGTTGGCTAATGCGATGAGATAAACCGACCCGACCTTCACTCCAACCGATGACTGATCTCTTGCATTTGGCAGAACCACCGAGATCCTTCCTTCAACTTTACTAGAAGGTTTCCAAGACCCTATTTTGGTGTCGGGCTCCGCCCTCCGATGTGCGGGAGGTCTATGACCTCTCGTAAGCGCTAGCTTAGATTTGGGCTTCGCCCCTGACGTGATGAAGGT
>DATKIS010001105.1:0-2300 GCA_035543975.1 Pyrinomonadaceae bacterium | reverse complement strand
CGGCTTGACGCCGCTTTCATCCGCGGCGGCTTGACGCCGCTTTGGAGTGCGGCGGCTTGACGCCGCTTTTCTTGATTAGATAAAGGCTTTGATTCCCTGCGCATGATGCGGCGTCAAGCCGCCGCGTAACAAAGCGGCGTCGAGCCGCCGCACTCCAAGGAGTCGGCCCTTCTATAAATTGACCTGGCAGTTCGCATGGACATCAACGCCTACCTGAAACGAATCAACTACCGCGGCTCACTCGCCTCGACCGCCGACACGCTGCGCGAGCTGCAGGTGAGGCATTTACAGACCATCCCGTTCGAGAATCTCAGTATTCACGCAGCCCAGCCCATCGTTCTCAACGACGATGCCCTGTTTGAAAAGATCGTCGGCCGGCGTCGGGGCGGCTTCTGCTACGAACTCAACGGTCTCTTTGCCGCGCTCTTGCGCGAACTGGGTTTCGACGTAAACATGCTCTCGGCGAGAGTAGCTAATTCGGAAGGCGTCTATGGGCCGGAGTTCGACCATATGACCTTGCTGGTTGTGCCCGCTGAAGGTGAGCCACGGGAAAGATGGCTGGCCGACGTCGGCTTTGGCGATTCATTTCTTGAGCCCCTCCAGTTGGATTCGCGGCAGGAACAGCCCCAGCGAGAGCGCGCCTATAAGATCATCGAGGACCAGGGCCAATTCGTCATGATGCAGCGGAAGGGCACGGATGAATGGGAGTGCCAGTATAGTTTTACCCTGCAGCCTTATGGCTATCCCGACTACTCAGCGATGTGCCTTTTCCATCAAACGTCGCCCGAGTCTCACTTCACCAAAGCACGCGTCTGCACTCGCGCCACGCCGGAAGGAAGGGTGACCTTAAGCGAGATGCGCCTGATTACCACTATTCACGTGCGCGAGCGAACCGAACGACTCTTGACCAGCGACACCGAGTATTCGTCAATCTTGAATGAGCAGTTTGGGGTGGTGATTTGAAGAATCCGATTGGCTCGACCTCAAACGTGATTGAGGCCGCCTTTCGCCGCGCAGCGGTGGCTGAGTTTAGCCCGGCCTTTCAAGGCCGGGGGACAATTGCCGAACCGCCCGGCGTCTCGTCAGCAACGCGTGAATCCGCTCTCAGTCGTCAAAGCGACGAAAGACGAAGGCCTTTCTACCCGGCCTTGAAAGGGCAATGAGATACTTGACTCACCGGCGAGTCTGCATGAGCTACTGTTTGTTTTTGCCCCGAAGGGGCGACGGCTCAAAGCCCCTTGGTGGCAAAGCAAAGTTAAGTGAGTCAAGTAGGTTGTTGCCCTTGAAAGGCCGGGCTAAATTCACCCGCGCTCAGCGGCGCATCCGAGATCGATCCAGGAGACTCTATGGCAGAACTGAAAACAAAACCCACCGCGGAAAGTGTTTTGGCGTTTCTCAATAACCTGACGGACGAAGATCGGCGAGCAGATTGTCTCGCTGTTATCGACATCATGCGAGACGTAACCAAGGAAGAACCGGAAATGTGGGGCACCAGCATCGTCGGCTTCGGTCGCTACCGTTACAAATATGCCGACGGTCGTGAAAGGGAGTGGATGCTGACGGGCTTCTCTCCTCGCAAGAACGATTTGACCCTCTACATAATGCAGGGCTTCGAGTCGTCCCCCGATCTCATGAAGCGGCTGGGCAAACATAAGACGGGCAAGTCGTGCCTTTATGTGAAGAAGCTGGCTGATGTCGACCTGAAAGTCTTGCGACAGCTCGTCGCGAAGTCAGTCAAGCAAATGAATGCCAAACGGGTCAGATAGATTCTCTTGAAAAACTAATGACAAACCGATCTTGCACACTGTTGTTCGGAGCAATCCTGCTTTTCCAAATCTCTGCTACGGTCGCCTTATCTCAGGACCCCACGACGCAAACAAAAACTCCGGCGCCTGCGTTTTCAACTCACGAAGAGTTCCGGGCAGAATTTGACGCTGTTCCGTGTAAGGGCAATTCGGAACGACTGAAAGCTGTCCAGGTCCTATTCGAGAGGTTAGGGGCTCCGTCTTCCAATATTTCAATTGAGAAGACCGTTAATACGAAAAACATCATTATCCGCAAGCCCGGAGCCACCTCCGAAATCATTGTGATTGGCGCGCACTATGACAAAGTGGCTTACGGTTGTGGGGCCGTAGACAATTGGACCGGTATCGTTGCCATCGCCCACATCTACAAAACGATCAAGGACCTCCCCTTGAAGAAGACCGTATTGTTTGTCGGGTTCGGCAGCGAGGAAGAGGGACTGATCGGATCCGGCGATATGGTCAAGGCCATCGACAAGGAACGGCTCGACGACTATT
>DATKIS010001104.1:0-3364 GCA_035543975.1 Pyrinomonadaceae bacterium | reverse complement strand
TTGACCGAGAAGCTGGCCGCCGCATTGGGAAAAGCGTTCGGCAATGACAACGTGGTGAAGTTGCCACCCGTAATGATGAGCGAAGACTTTGGCTACTTGAGTTTGGACCAGAAGATTCCGGCGACGCTGCTCACGCTGGGGGCAGTCGATCCCGCCAAGGTCAAACAAAGCAAGGAGACGGGCACACCGCTCCCGTCGTTACATTCCGCTTTGTTCCAGCCGCTGCCCGAGCCCACTTTGCGCACAGGGGTAAAGGCCATGACTTCCGCCGCACTGGAACTGTTGAAGAAGTAAGGTTGGATCGAAGCCAATTGGACCGATACGTCGATTGGACCTATGCTGCTTAATTATCACCCTGCACCAATATCTGAATTCAAGAATCGTTGACAGGAAACCGGTGCTACTTTAATGTGCCTTCGAAATCACAGGCTGGTAGTCAAAACCGACGGATTTCTGATTCGCTGAGATTTCCTTTATCACGTAGCTCTAAGTACCTCTACCTCGCGAGCCTTAAATCGATTGTAGGCGACTGCACCCCGCTCAGGCGCGCGGCGTCATCACCCAATGGAGCTTCCCTCATGGCCATGAATTTTTCCGACGGCATCCGATCTTTCTTTAACTCGCTCGCGAAGACAACCTTTCGGAAACACCTGCTGCTGGTCGTGGCGCTGATCATAGTAATGATCGGAGTGGCCGCCGCTGCCGGCTGGTTTGCAAAGGGCGAAGCCGTGGTCTTCCTGTGCCAGTATGATATTGAGGTGTATCCCAATTGCGAGGAAGAGCTCGGGCTCAAGAAAGGGAATGCAATTGGTGAAAGCGGCGCGAATTCCAACGCGGCAAAACCACAACCAACGGAGAGCGTCACCCCTACCGTCGCTGCTACGCCCGACAACACAAATCTAAGTTCCAACCCGAAACCGAGCCCATCGACCACGGAGCCCGGCACGACAGCCGGATCGACCCCTGCGGGAGGAATCCCGCCGGTGGTTGCAGCTACTCCGGTTCCCCTTACGCCGGAACAAAAAGTACGGCTGGCCAGTCAGGAAACCCAAATCCGAAACCTGATCAAGCACCACGGGCGGGTGATGGCCTTCTTCTATCAGGCCTATTACATCGCCCTCTTAGAAGTCCTCTTATTAGGGGTGGTGGTGGCGATCTCATTGTTTGCGATCGCGCAGGACGGATGGGCTAGTGCCAATTCTTATGTGAAGACCGTCTTCATCGTAGCGAGCGCCGGAGTAGCGTTTTTTGGACTATGGCCGCCGGTCTTCGAACAACAGAAAAATATCTCAGATAATAAAGTCCTGTTTCTGCAATACCAGGCTCTGAAGAACGAGCTAAACAGCTTCCCGGTTATCCGCACTAACACGAAAAATGAAGTCAAAGACGCCAACGCCTTCATCGCTTACATTGACTCTGAGTTGGCTCGGCTGGGTAACATTGCCGTAGGCTTTGACTATACCAAGATCGACTATAAAGGGGCCTTTAACCTTAGCCCCAACCAACCTGCGGCCACGCCGGGCGCCAGTCCGCCCGGCAAAAAATAGCGGCTCTGTCAGAACCACCTGCGTTAGCGGGTGGCGGATTTAGGGTAGAAAACCAACTTGGGCAGGAAACCTATCAAGCGGATCCCGACAACTCAGCCAGAATCTCCTGCGCGATAGCCCGGCCCTTCTCAACTTCTTCCGGCTTCAGGGAAATCGCGCCGACCACTGCATGTCCGCCACCGCCATATCGTTCGCAGATCTTGGCGATGTTGTGAGTACGCGGGACTGGTGACCAGGGGTTGGAACCGACCGAGATCTTGGTTCTATGCAGACCGCGAGTTAAGGCCACGGTATAGGTGGTTTCCGGGTAGAGATAGTAGGGAATGAATTTGTTGAAGCCTTCGTAGCCTTCGTCGATCAGATCAAAATAGACTACGCGGTTGCCAGAGATTGCCTTGCGACGAATTACCTCAAGAGTTTCCCGATGCTGCTTGAGTATTGGTTGAAATCTTCGCTGCACTTCCTCGCTTGAGGCTACGTCTTCAAGTGACTTCACGGCTAGATCTCGAATCACCTGCTCGACAAAGTTATCGTCGGGGTCCGCCTCAATCACCTGCATCAGCTGTAGGGCCGGCTCTTTCAATTCCACACACTGCGCCGCCGATTCATACAACGCGCCATCAATGATGTGGGCCCAATACACCAGCGACTTTATCGGCCCATCATCGAAGCCAAACTGGTCGCGGGCGACATCGGCGATGAATTCCGTGCAGGACTTTCGGGTCGGATCAAGGAACTTCTTGCCTGAGCTGGCGGCGCGAAAGTGGGCTTCATCTTCCGGCGTCAGGAATGCCGATTCGTGATGATCAAACCACCACGTGAGGCGCTCTGACGGTGCATACTTGAAATCCACAATGGCGTTTTCGTCACCGTCAAGCAGATCGAGGTCGAAGAGATTACCGGGCCGGTGCAGCAGGCCGGCGTAACTGACTTCAGCCTCCGGGTGAATACGTTCTTTGTAGAAACGGGTAAACGTTGCGGCCGAAGCAACGCCATCGAAACAGTGGCCGTGATAAAGCAAACGAAGTTTCATAAGGTTTCAATTGTCCGACACACTTTATTAGTTTGTCGTTGAGTCGATAAGAGACTCCTTCGGATCCAACGACAAACTAAAGTGTGTCGGACATAAAAGAGTCGGCCATATTAACAACGAACTTTGAAATCGTAAAACGGACCCGCCGAGCCCTTGCTCTGGTGAGTCTGGAGCTTTTGGTGATGCCATAACCACGATCCACGAACGCTCACGAACCATCACGAAGAGGTGTTCGTGTTCCTCTAGTGCGAATTAGTGGATTGCTACTTCCGCAGAAAAGGGCGCAAGGTCGATTGAACCCTGCGCCTCTTTGAAGCTACCTCGTTACGGTTGCGGCTATTGTTTACACGGCTCGATCACGGCAGCAGTCGTTGGTTTCAGGCGGTCTGCGATCCACTTGTCGACATCCGCCTCAATCAACTCTCCATTAACCACCCAGGCTTTTTCGGTCAGGACATCTCCCGTTTTCAGGAGCGACGCCGGCTCGAGGAAAATATTCCAGGGGGAACCCCACTTGCGCGTGTCCCCGGTCAATTGCCGGTAGCCGTAATGCGGAGTCTTCTCGCGATCTTCCTTTAACTCTGACTCGCTCACCACCGGGTAAGGCGCGCCGGTTGGACCAAAGAAGGTTTTTACTTCCTCACGCGACCCGTATTCACTGACGCCAATCACGGCGAATCCCTGGTCTTTATACTTCTCGTAAAGCCGGGCGGCCACCGGTGCTTCATTGCGCCAGTTAGCGCACCACGGCGCAAAGTAAACAACCATCACCAGTTTCTTGCCG
>DATKIS010001103.1:0-8889 GCA_035543975.1 Pyrinomonadaceae bacterium | reverse complement strand
GGAGTTAGGTAAGTCCTGGGTAGTCTATACAAGACAACTGGGGGAAATAACAACCCCTACGACCTTTCCTAAAATGTCCACGGCATTCACGCAGCACAAAGGACGAAGAGGACCGCGGCCCTCCCGTGGTTGAACTTAGCGAAGGCTTTTTGCCTTGAGCATGGCTTCAGAATTGCGCCGGTTAGGCGACCGACCGATTCGCGGTTAATCACCTGCGGGCACGCCGATGCGCGCTAAGTCGTCGGCCGAGGCGCCCTCGTGATACAGCCTCGCCAGTTCATCAGGGTCGAAGGCGTAACCGAAGGGCGGCCGGCCGATCTCTGCCATCTCCTCGCCGCGAACGAAAGCATCACACTCCGTCTTGGTGGGGAAATTATCCACGCTCAATTCAACGTCGTTGCCGTCGGGGTCGTGGTAGTAGAGCGAGGTCGTGAACATGTGATTGATCGGTAGGAATGGCGTGATGCCTTCAGCCTTAAGGCGCTCGTAAGTCGCCACCAGGTCAGCGAAGCTGGCCAGCCCATAGCCGACGTGATCGACGCCGGCTGCATTCTCCGGCTTCGCCACCGTGGCCGCGTCTTCGAAGATCACGAGCCGGTGGTGCTCCTCATCGAAGGTCATGAAGGCAAGGAATTCGTTCTCATGCTGAATCTTCGCGCTGAAGACCGTCTGGTACCACTGGATCATGTCTTTATACTGCCTGGCCCGGATGCCGTAGTGGGAAATGTAGGCGGGCCGGCTGCTCCCACCAGGTGATCTGCTTTCGAGCGGTTCAAGCTCATTCATCATTTTCTCTTCCTCCGAAGTTTCAATGAAAAGGGTAACGGGAAATCGGGGAATGAGGGAAAAGGGGAATGGGTCGGCCAGAGAGGGGAAATGGGGAATGGGGAATGGTCAAAGGGGAATGTGCGGCTTCCGACTTTCGTTATCCCTTTCCCCGTTCCAATCTTGCCCGTTCCCCTTTGCCCTTTCCCCCGTTTCTCTCTTCCCCTTTTCCTGTCCCATTCTCCTGACTTCACGTATGATTCGACGCATTCGTTTAGTCAACTGTGGAGATTATAAGATGAGCGATCGCAAATACAATCAGCGCGGGTATATGCAAAGCGATGGCGACTCGCAGCGACCAAAGCCTCAGTCAAAACCCAAGGGAAAGCCTCCCGATCGTGAGGGACCACGCTCGCCACGCATGATGGCTTTTAGCGAAGCGTCGAAGTGCACCGCGTGCGGAGCACAGACTCCCACGATCATTAACTTCGACAGGGCTTGCCCAAAGTGTAATGCTAATCTCCATAGCTGCCGTCAATGCACGCATTTCGATCCGGGTGCGCGCTTTGAGTGTAACAAACCGATCCCCGCACGCATCGTGGACAAACACGCAGGCAACACGTGCGAACTCTTCGCGGCGCGCATTGTAGTCGAGCGCCAAACCTCCTCAGGCCCGCCGACGAACGCGCGTGACGCGTTCGCAAAACTATTTAAAAAGTAAAAGTCTCTGGGTCTAGTTGCCCGTGAAGTTCAGCCCGGAGGGCTCAGAGAGAGTAGCCGGTGGTCGAAGCGAAGCGTAGACCACCGGATCCAGTGTAGAGGGGGCCGCATCCCGGAGGGATGCCAGGAGATTGATTTAAGCGCGCCGGCTATTTCAGGTCCGAAGCACGTCGCTTCTCAATCGACGTTCGCAGTTCCTCTGGTGTCGCCACCCGCCCGTGCACGCCATAGATCTTCTCTACCTTCAATCCCAGCTGCTGCAGCTTCTCGCTAAAACTAATCGTTGAGTCTTGCGCGATTGGAATTGTCCCATTCGCCGCCGGGTTTAGCAGGTCAGCCTGAAATAAGATCTTCTCTTTGGGCAAGTACGCTACCAGGATTTCTTTGGCATGAGGATTTGGTCCGATGTCATACAACTCCACCAGGTGTTTGTCGTCCTGAAAAACTCGCTTCTTGTTGTCGACTGTCTCCACAGTTAACTTTTGACTCGGCGACAACTTCGGCAACAGCGACGACTCAACCCCGGCGGCTTTTCCCAGAAAGCTCTTCGTTTCCGACGTGGTGACTATCGTGGCCCCTTCGGCCACATACTCGCGAAACCCGCCGGCGTGATCGGAGTGATGGTGCGTCAGCACCAGATACTTGATCGGTTTGCCCGGCACCGTTTCCCTAATCTTAGCTAGAGCCTGGACCGAGTTATTGTTGTAGAGAATTTGTTCCGGGGCCTCAACCACCAGCACATGATCGTTGAAGGCTACGAACAAGACGTTGTGAGTACCTCCCGCCAATCCCTCCAGTATGTAGACATCTTCGGCGATCTTGCTGACTGCCGGTGGTGGTGGCGTGGCCGGCGGCGCTGTGAGTTTTTCAAACCCGTCCGGACCTTGAAAGACGGTATCGCCGGGCCGTGTGTTGATCTGCACCTCGGTGTACTCCATTTCCTGGACGACTCCGCCGGAGTTGTACAAAACCCGTCCGCTGGGGAGCTTTAACTTGCCAACCGGGCGATAGCCTATGAACGTTTGGGCTATCTCGGAGTCCCCGGTTACGGGGTCGGCGTAAAGGTAGCCATACCTGGTCAGCAAATTGGTCTGCGCATCAAAAGAAAGGGTCAACAGTTGATTATCCGGCCGCAGCACACTGACTACTTTTTGATGCTTGCCTCCGATTTCATCTTCACCCAGCCATCGGAGTGTTGACGCGCGGTCCACCGCCTCAAGCAGGATGAATGGCGGCAACCGGCGAATCTGACCGCGGAAGTTGTTAACCGAGGCATTTACTATCGGCGTTGTTGTTTTAGACCACATGTCAAAGGTTTGGCCTTCGGCGCCTTTGATCACAGTCCTGGTCCAGTTGTTGAAACCGCTGTTGACAATCTTCAGATCATCAAACACGAACCCACGTTCAGTGTCGACGACCAGAATTTCTTCTGACGTTCCGGTAGCGAATGGTGGTGCGGCGGCGGGGCTTTGAAACCGCGCATTAATTTTGCCCCTCTCTTTGAGAGTAAAGTCCTTGATGCTGCGTAAGGTTTCGAGTCCACCGTGAGCTTCGATGGCATCGTCGAGCACCCGCCTGGCCTGTTGGTACGAACGCTGCGGAGCGCTTGGTTGCTGAGCGATTATAGAAGTCGATGTCTGCAATATAACCAGGGCAGCGACGAGATATAGTTTCTGCTTCATAGTGGTGTCCTCCTCCAAAAATCCGGTGGGCATTCCAATACTTTGGAATCAAGGTGTGCGTTCTGTAGCGTGGGAAGACTGCTGGTCTAATACTTAAAACCTCGTGAAAAAGTTCTGTGAATTTATGAGAGCAAGAAGTCGTACACAGTCCAGAATTGTGGAGAGTTTCGTGAGTGTGTGCGCCTCGGCTTCGGGTTATTGTACGGCGCCCATCGCTTCAGAAAACGATCCACCAAATTACACCAAACCACACGAAGTAACTCGGCGTTATCCGCTTTGCCGCAAGCAACGGAAGGCAGCAGAGGCTCAAGCATAGTTGCGGCTGTGATCAATTTCTCCCGTCGTTTACGCGTTAGATAACAGCGAGAGTTGTATCAATCCTGTTGGTGTAAGAAAGGTGCTGGAGACATGTACGACGCAATCATTGTTGGCGCTCGATGCGCAGGTTCCCCGCTGGCGATGTTGCTGGCGCGCAAAGGATATAAAGTTCTTCTGCTCGACAAAGCTACTTTCCCGAGCGATACCATATCCACCCACCATATTCATCAGCCCGGGATTGCGCGGCTTAAACGTTGGGGACTGCTCGACAAAATCAAAGCGTCCAACTGCCCGTCTACCCTCCAGATGAAATTTGACGTTGGGCCGTTTGCGATAGCCGGCACTCCACCTCCGGCTGACGACAGCACGGAGGCATATGCGCCGCGCCGCCGCATTCTGGACCAGATTCTGGTAGACGCTGCCGTGGCAGCCGGCGCTGAGTTGCGAGAAAGATTCACGGTTGAAGAACTGACGGGCGACGGCGACACCGTCACGGGTCTCCGTGGACGCGACGATAACGGTTCGACGGTTATCGAGCAGGCGCGCATCGTCATCGGCGCGGACGGCGCGCGCTCGCTGGTCGCCCGCAGCGTTCAGGCCCCCATGCACCTGGATAGAGGAATGCTGACCTGCAACTATTATTCGTATTGGAGCGGAGTCCCCATTGAAAGCGTCGAGCTCTACCCGCGCGCCGGCCGGATGATTGTGGTTGATAAAACGAACGACGGCTTGACCCTGGTCGTCGTGGTGTGGCCGGTGGGAGAGTTTCATCGAGTCAGGTCAGATGTCGAGGGTGAGTTCATGCGCGCGATTCGGAGCAGCGCACCCAAACTGGCTGAACGACTCGACGGCGGCAGGCGTGAAGAACGTTTTGCCGGAACCGGCTTTATTCCAAACTTTCTGCGCCGGCCATACGGTCTCGGTTGGGCTCTGGTTGGGGATGCCGGTTACCACAAAGACCCGCTCACGGCCCAAGGTATTACCAACAGTTTCAGCCACGCCGAGCTACTGGCGGAAAGTCTGGATGGAGCATTCTCTGGACGAAGACCGATGGAGCAGGCGCTGGCGGATTACGAACGGAAGCGGAACGAACAGGTCCTGCCAATGTTCGACTACACCTGCCAACTGGCGAAACTCGAACCGTTCCCCACGGAAATGTTAGGTCTGCTGAATGCTCTTCGGGGTAACCCTACCGAGACCGGGCGGTTTCTGGGCACGGTTACCGGAACCGTTCCCATCCCAGAGTTTTTCTCTCCGGACAATATCAACCGCGTGATGGAAGCGGCGACCCTTACGCAGGCTGCATGAGGATACCGGGCGCGCCACCTAACCCGCCCGCATTGCTATCGAAAGAGCTAGGTTTGGTCTCGGTCGAACGATTTGTTGGGCTCGTTGGGGCTTCGGGACGGTTCTTTAGTTTGCGGTTCGCTCATCGGAATTGGCGCAAACGCGCGAGTCGTGTGCTCAGTCACGCTACCTAGCGGTGGCGACAGCACTCGCGCTTTGGCTGCATCAAGCTCTTTGGTTGCATGATCCTTCAATAGCACCGCATCGCCGGCCCCCTTCGGCGCACGCTTGCTACGAAACAGGAGTCGGAGGCACACACCTTCGATGCTAAGCATTATCAAGAAGCTCAACATCGTGAACGCCATAATCTGCCCGGAATTGAACTCGAGCACGCCCTTCATGACACCGGCCAACATCGTGATAGCTACCAGGCCGAGAATGAACAGCCCCACCATAGCGGACACCAGGAGTTCCGGTTTCACCTCGGGCCATCCGCTATCGACCTTCGCTCCACTCAATTTGGCGCCACACTGGTTGCAGTAGCTTAAGCCATGCGCGACCGCCACTCCGCAAGAAGCACAATACATCCCCTGTAACCTCCGTAAAGGCTAGTAACGATACCGACGGCTGCTAAGTTCAAGGTTTGCTTGCTTAGAGGGGGCGACACAGAGAGCACTCACGGATCTGACGAAGGAGCGATCCACGAAGTTTCACGAAATGCACCAACAAGGTGTTCGGGCTGATTCGTATTGGTTTTGGGAAGCGTTCAAACCACGCTAGCGATAGATCCCGTTATTTTTGAATGGTCAATCGTAAGGTGAATACCGCTTTCGTAACTGGCGCCGAAGTGGCGATTGAAAGCTTTTGGCCACGCACCTGGCGTTCACCCTTATCAACTGCGCCGGGCGGACCGGCCGACGTAAGCGTGTTGGGCGCAATAGAGGCGTTGATATCCTTAGCCCCAAGCCGCTTACCGGCTTGCTCAATTGCCGGATCGATCAACAGTTTTACCTCACCCACCTGAATACTGAAGCGCCCGTCATCTTCTTTCTCGATGCGGTTGTCAGCGTGCAGCAACGTAGTCAAGATTGCCGGTTTAGCAGTTTCCACTTCGTCTCGAATCGTGAAGCCTGCGCCCTTCTGGTAAACGAACTCTCGCACAAATTTCTTGAGGCCTAGCTCGGGACCGTACGCCTCGGTGGCGTCGCCCCGAACCATGACCCGCCCTTCCTCTACCTTCACGTCGCTGATGCGGATTCGATTCAGTTGTTCATATGGTACGGCGGCAAACACGTCATGCCCCGTCCCCTCCTTCGCCTGCCCCTTGCCATTCACGAGTAAGGTGTTGTGATGCTCGGTCATGGGCAAGCCGGCATAGCCCGTGTCTCCGGTAAGGTATTGGCCCCCGGCATAGATGATAAAGCTGTTGGCATCCGGATGCGCGTGACCAGAAGACAGGCGCCAATCAGGAAACTGCTCCAGCAAGAGGGTGGTGTGGTGGCCTTCCGGCGGACCAGACTTAAAAGCAAAAGCAGTCGCCTTCGCTGACCAATCGCTACGCCAGTAGAAAACATCGTGATCGGGAAAATAGTGAGAGGTAGCCTGGCGGTCGAGGGGCACCGGCTTGAGGTTCGCGTCGTACCAAATGAGCGACCAAAAGTCTTCCGCGTTCAGTTGTCCAGATTTCTTCAGCCACTCCGCGACTCCCTGGGCTTCGCCATTCTGGAAACGCTGCGCAAAGCGATAAAGCAGGTTGTAGTTGGTGGAAAAATGTCCCTGGGGATGCGTGCGCTTGTAGTCCTCCCCCTGGCCGGCGCGGGTCCATGGGCCCTCGTAAATGTCGCCGAAATCAAAAACATAATTTCCACTGGGAAGAGTGGAGTGAGCTACATATTTGTGCGTCAGCCGAAAGCCCGGGCGATCGTAAAGGTCCTCGCCGGTGGCGTGGGCGTGAGCGTCGAGATAGTGGACCAGCCAGGGCGTCGAGAAGATCCAGTATTCAAAGCCTTCGTAGTAGTAACCATCGTGAGAATAGGTATCCAACACCCGGTCATAGACGGCGCGCGTCAGGCTGGCCCAACGCGGCGCCTCGAGAGTTTCGTCGTAGAGCGCATAGGCAGCCACGGCCAGTCCGGCCAGGGGGATAAAAGTGTGGTTCTGGCTGTAAGCGAAGGTGCGACCTGGTTTAGGCCAAAAATACTCGGCCACCAACCGGGACTGCCGGATGAGTTTGTCGCGATAGCGGGTCCGTTCCTGCGGGGTGAGATCGTTGTAGAGCAGGTCGTAAGCCCAACCCAGCCCGTAGAGCAAATGGCCGGCGGCGAGATCAACGTTGGGCTTGTTGTTGGCATAACCCCAAATGTCGTAACTGACGGCCGCGTCCATGAACTTGCGGGCCGCATCCAGATACTTCTTATCACCCTCGATCTTATAAACGAAAGCCGCTTCAGCGATAGCGAGGCCAACCTCATTCTGCTGGCGCCGGGCTCCCGCGGGTGGCGGCGGCGGATCGCCTTTGAGCGCGCGGATGTTTTTGATTGCGTGTTGCCAGAGCTCACGATGGGTGGTGCGGGCGAATTGGCGCAACACCGCGATTTCCGATTCCGTTACGTAGACGCGCGGATGAACGTTCATCAGCTCGGGCCGCAAAGTTGATTTGCGTCTTTGCATGAGCCCGACCAGCGGGTGCTCGCCTTTGAGTTTCTTGCTGGCAGTCCGCTCCTGCTGCAACTCCCGCGCGTCCTGGGCCGACAACGGTTCAACGGTTGAGAGCAGTGCAGTGAGCACTGCCGCGATGACTACTAAGTATCGGAAATATCTGGTTGTATGATTGCGAATGTTCATGGATGGTGGACCACCGAATATGCGTTCGGGCTTTGCCCTCTGATGTGCGGAAGGTCTCCGACCCTCCGACGAGCTCACAGCTTGTTTGGGGCTACGCCCCGGTCTGGGGCGTAGCCCCGATTGGATCCGGCCCTCCTCGGAAGGTCATAGACCTTCTGCACATCGGAGGGCAAAGCCCCGAGGCAACGTCTAATTCCCACTGTCCCTAAGGTTCCCAAAGGGCGGTAATAAGAACCAGGATGATTCTTCAATCCATGAACATTCCGCCGTTGATCTCGATCGTTTCACCGGCCAGATAGCTGGCAGCGTCGGAGGCCAGGAAGCAAATCACTTTGCCAACTTCCGCCGGCGTGCCGACCCGGCCTAACGGAATCATGCCGGCATAGGTCTTCATCATCTCGGGCGAGGAGAACTGTTCGTGAAACGGGGTGTCAATCACGCCGGGTGAGACTGCGTTAACGCGCACCCCAAACGGCGCCAGCTCTTTGGCCAGTCCTTTGGTAAACGTGATCACCCCGCCCTTGGCTGCCGAGTAATGAATGGATCCGAGCGCGCCGCCGTTGCGCCCGGCAATCGACGAAACATTGATGATGGCGCCAGTCTTCCGCTCCATCATGGAACCAGCCACGGCCTGCGAACAGAGAAACGCGGTCTTGAGGTTCAAATCAATCACTTCGTCCCAGCGATCCTCCGTGAGTTCAAGGATTCTCAAACGCTCCACCAACGATCCAGCGTTGTTCACCAGGATGTCGATGGGGCCGAGTTCAGCTACCGCCTGCTTGACCAGCGACTGAACATCGCCGGCTTTGGTAACGTCCGCCTGGATGGCGATAGCAGTCCCCCCGGCGGCAAGGATCCGGGCGCACGCCGCCGCAGCTCCAGCTTCATTGTGATGAAAATTGATGGCCACTTTTGCACCCTGCGCCGCCAGGGCCTCAGCGGTGGCGCGGCCGATGCCGGATGAACCACCCGTCACCAACGCCACCTTGCCCGTTAAGGCCAATCCGTTGTTCATGAACATTCCCTTCCTGTTACATCGTCCCTAATTCGAATAACTACGCTCCACTAAAGTACACGAAATAACACTACCTAACTTTCGTGTTCCTTTCGGCTGATTTCGTGGGTCCCGTCTTCTCTAAAAATCATCGTGGCGGCTTCAGAACCACTCGCTTGATGGGACCAGCCAGAGCAAACAAAACGACGGTCCCCAGCGGCGCCAGTAAACCGGCTGTAACCAGCACCGGCACGTATGAAAAATGGTCTACTACCCAGC
>DATKIS010001102.1:0-2864 GCA_035543975.1 Pyrinomonadaceae bacterium | reverse complement strand
CTTGAGGTAGTTGAAGCTTGCAGCGGAATACGGTCGTTGATGACGCTGGTTACGCTCGCTGTAGTTTTTGCGTACTTCACCCATCCTCGGTCAGGAAATAAAGCGGGCGGAGACAATACAGGAAATGACTCTGGAGAGCAGAGGTCATCTCATATCTTGATGAGTGCATTGTCGAGACTGAGAACCTATGGTTTTTGGAGGTCCATGGCAATTGTGCTGTCGGCCATTCCTATCGCAATCTTCACGAACGCATTGAGAGTGAGCGGAACAGGAGTCCTTGCTCACTACTATGGAACCAAAGTGGCGGACGGTTTCTTCCACAGCTTTTCAGGATGGGTAGTCTACGTAGTGGCGTTCCTGATGTTGTTCGGAGTTGGGTGGATTCTTGATCGTCTAAAGCCGGCAGGAGTCAACCCGGCTAACCAAGGATCAGCCAAAGCTTCGCGCGCATCCGGAAGCGTCGCCGCGACAGGGGCTCCTCAACTCGTGCAGGTGGAAGGAGCGGAGTAGATGAAACGTTGCCGCTTCACAATCCTGTTTGTTGTTCTGTTAGGTGGGGGCATTGTAGTTAATGCCTGGGAGTACCTGGGTGAGGCTCATGTTACACGCAACGAGCTAAAGAGTTTTCCTAGGCAAATTGGCAAGTGGGAACAGAGCGGCGGCGACGAGCAATTCGACAATCAAACGCTTGCAATTCTGCGTTCGAGCGACTACCTGCTGCGCAACTATCGTGGAACCGACGGCCGGGTAGTGAATTTTTACGTGGGGTACTATGAGAGTCAACGTGACGGGGCAACCTACCATAGCCCCTTGAATTGCCTGCCAGGCGCCGGTTGGGTAATGAACGAACCTGGGACGATTACAATTACGCCTGAAGGGCGAGCTCCCTTCCTGGCAAACAGATACTTGATTCAAAACGGGCTCCACAAAGAGCTCTTGATTTATTGGTACCAGGGTCGGGGCCGTGCGGTCGCAAGCGAATACTGGGGGAAAGTCTATACGGTCCTTGACAGCGTGCGCTTGCGGAGGTCAGACGGTGCCATGGTTAGGATCATGACGCCAGTCAACGCATCCGAGTCCGATGCATTGCAGGCGGCCATGGATCTGGCCGCAAAGTCTTCAACAGTCCTCCCGGAATTCGTTCCCGACTGAACCACCTGAAGAATCCACCTAAGTCAACTTCGGCTGAACAACTCAGTTCACGCTGACTTTGCGGAAACCTACCGGAATTAAGCTTTTTGTAAAAGAGTCTCGCTCTCGAGACTCGTCAGGTGGCGTTGCCCGCTACAGACGCTGAACGAGAGAACATGACAAAAGAATCGGGAAGCTTACTTGCTGCGAGATCACCCAGCAGGAACTACTCGCTCCCGATAAGAGGAAAAAGAGAATGAAAAATGAGTGCCGAGTCAGTGTATTTTACGCCACCCTTCTGTCCATCCTTCTCGTAGCCCTTTTCGCAATATCAGGCTGCACCAATCCCGAAAAAGCCAAGATCGCTCATGTAAACCAGGGCGAAGCTTATCTGAAAGACGAGAAGTTTCAGGAAGCCTCCCTTGAGTTTCGCAATGCTATCCAGATCGACGAGAAGCTAGCGTCTGCTCACTGGGGGCTTGCACGCGCCTACGAGGGACTGCAGCGCTTCCAGGAGGCTTTCGAAGAGCTGCGCAAAACTACTGAACTTGATGGTGACCACCTCGACGCTCGCGTGAAGCTAGGCAACTATTATATTGCGGGCTCGAAATCCAATCCCCAACTGGTTGCCGAGGCGGAGCGGCTCGCCAGAGAGATCCTACAGAAAGACGCCAATCACATTGAGGGCCACATTCTGATGGGAAGCGTCTTGTATGCCCGAAATGAACGCGACAAGGCCTTTGTCGAGTTTAATCACGCCATTAGCCTGGATACTAAGCGGGTGGAGTCGTACCTGAGTTTGGCACGCTTCTACATAGTTACCAACGAAACAACAAAGGCCGAGCAAACCTTTCAACGCGCTATTTCTATTAATGAAAATTCGGGTCTGGCTCACACCGAATATGGGAAGTATTTGGTCCAATTGAAGCGGCTAACGGAGGCCGAGACGGAAATGAAAAAGGCGGTCGAAGTGGAGCCGTCCAACCGGGCTTCGCGCTTCGTCTTAGCAAGCTTCTATTTCGTCAACAAGGAGTTTGACAAGGCTGAGGTGGCATATAAGGCCCTGGCTGAACTCGATGGTGGGAAACCCGAAGGCCAAGCCATACTGGCGGACTTTTATTCGTCAATTAATCGTCTTGACGAAGCAATCCGCATATATCAGGAAACCCTGACTAAGTCGCCAGATTTCACGCAAGGCCGATATCGTCTGGGAGAAATCATGCTCATGCGTGGTGATACCCCAGGGGCGATGGCGCAAATTAATGAAGTACTGGCAAAAGACCAGCATGACAGGCAAGCGCTGCTGCTGCGGGCTCGAGTCCGCGCGCAAACTGGACAGTCGACCGATTTGCAGGCGGCCGTCGAAGATCTCAAAGAAGTGCTGGTGCAAGAGCCGAACTCGCGTCCAGGACTCTACTTCATGGCCCAGGCAAATTTTAATTTGGGTAACATGGACCAGGCTCGGGCTTTTGCCGGAGACCTTGAGCGAAATTATCCCGACTACCTGCCGGCAAAACTAATGCAGTCTCAAATCAGTCTCGCTACCGGAGACAGCAAGGCCGCCCAGCGACTCTCTTCAGAACTACTCGACCGATTGGCGCAAACGGCGCCGGACCGCCAGAGTTCGCCGCAAATGCTGGCCGAGATCAGAGCAAAGGCTTATCTCTCGCGAGGCTCGGCAGCCCTGGAACAGGGTAATACTCAAGCCGCCAAACAGGATTTCATGATGGCGC
>DATKIS010001101.1:0-13990 GCA_035543975.1 Pyrinomonadaceae bacterium | reverse complement strand
TGACGCCGCTTTCCTCCGCGCCGGCTTGACGCCGCTTTCCTCCGCGCCGGCTTGACGCCGCTTTCCTCCGCGCCGGCTTGACGCCGCTTTCCTCCGCGCCGGCTTGACGCCGCTTTCCTCCGCGGCGGCTTGACGCCGCTTTCCTCCGCGGCGGCTTGACGCCGCAATTACCGCTAGGGGATTAAAGCTTTCGGTCCCGCCCAGCTCGCCGCGATGTCCCGGGGTTAGTCGCCGCACCTTAAATCGGCGTCAAGCCGCCGAATACCAAAGCGGCGTCGAGCCGCCGCACTCCAAATCCGTTACGGCTTGACCTTTGGCTTGATGGCCTCCGTCAGCACGCGCCCAACGGTATTGCTGGGTGGCTCAATCCCTAACAAGGTCGAAAGCGTCGGAGCAATATCGGATGGACTACTAGGATTTGCATAACTTCCGGCGGCTACGCCTGCACCGTAAAAGATGACTGGTACGTGGGTATCGTAACGGTAGGGCGTGGAGTGGGTCGTGCCAATCTCCGAGCGTTGCATGTAAAACGGCTTGACTACGATCACCATGTCGCCGCTGCGTTCCGCGTTGAAGCCACGGGCAGCTGCTTCTGAATAGGCGCCAGGCGGCAATGGACCCGAAGTCAATTCGGTTCTGGTAAAGCAAAAGCCGATGCCGGGAAACTTCAACGCAGCTTCGCAACCGACGCGCTCCACTTCCTGCCGGCTGACCTTCTGTCGCTCAATCACGTCGTAGTTGAAATAGACGTTCCCGTTAA
The DNA here is from genome assembly GCA_035543975.1 of Pyrinomonadaceae bacterium. Classification (GTDB taxonomy): domain Bacteria; phylum Acidobacteriota; class Blastocatellia; order Pyrinomonadales; family Pyrinomonadaceae; genus PSRF01. The sequence goes on along the minus strand of DATKIS010001101.1, from coordinate 13,230 downwards.
CCGTCGCCCGAATCCAGGCGGCCGCCCCAAAACGCTTATCCAAACCTGCTTGAATTGCGCTGGTCAGATCCTTGCTGGCGAATTTCCCCCCACCTAAACCAAGATCCCGCGAGTGCTCAGGTAAGGGCGCGACTCCATGGTCCGCGGTTAAGACGATAATCGTGTTCTCCAACCCAATCCTTTGGTCGATGTATTTGAACAACTCGCCGAGGAGGAGGTCCGTACGCAGCGTGATGTCCTCGACTTCCTGGCTATACGGGCCAAAGGTGTGACCTACTTTATCGTTAGCCGAGAAGCTCACGGTGAGTAGATCCGTGTAGTCGTCCTGCCCTAGTTTCTCACCGTCGATAGCTGCTTTAGCGAAGGCCGCAGTGTAGTCATTCGCAAATGGCGACTCTTCGAAGTTTTCGTAAAACTCCTTGCCCGGCGTGGCTTCCTTGCTCTCAATTATGCGGGGAAACGTATCGCCTCGTGGCGATTGCTCGTAAGGCGAATCGTCAGGCAGCGACCTTTGATAGTCAGCGGCCGGTCGTAATAGTTTCCACTCCTTCCGGTAGTACAACTTGTCGGGACGATTATTTTGGTTGAACTCCTTTACCCAATTCGGCAGGTCGGGAAAGTAGTAATTGCTGGAGACAAATGTGCCGAGGATTGAGTCGAACCAGTAAGCGCCGTTCGGACGTTTCCCCGCAGGCAGGACGGCGGCGCGTTCCTTGAAGGCAACCCCCACAACTTTCGATTGGTTATTGTTCGACAGGCGCAGCTGGTCGCCGACGGTAGAACCAATTAATCGGGAAGGCGACGCTGGTTCTTCGCCGACGCCCCCGAGTAACTTGACGCTGGTGTCGGTGGTGCTCATCACGTTACGCCCGCTCCCGCGGTCGAACCATTCATTTCCCACAATGCCGTTGAGCGCCGGTATTGAGCCGCTCATGAACGTCGCATGTCCGGGCGCGGTAACCGTAGGGAGATAAATGTAATTGGCGTTTGTAAAGACGGCGCCCTGGTTTAAGAGACGACGGAAGCCACCGGCTTCAAACAGGTCTCCAAAGCGGGTCAGGTAGTCGTAGCGGAATTGATCGATGACGATGCCCAGAACCAGACGGACCTTGCGGGGCCTGCGGTCGTTCTGCACCCGCCGTTGGGCATTGGTAATAGATCCCAAGCCGACGGTTGCCAGCAGAATGACCAAGCAGAGGACGAAGGCAGACTTCCGCAGGTTTTTCCCGGCCTTGATCTTTTTCTGATGGATTTTCATGGTCGTGTGTGTTTCTCCAAACTCTCGTTAGAACCACCGCTTCGGCGGGTGGCCTAGCCCGAAGGGCTCGCAGGTCGTAGCCGGTGGTCGCAGCGTAGCGCAGACCACCGGACAACACTCGAAATCAACTCACACCCGGAACGGGTGTTAGAAAGATGGTGGCCCCCTCCAGGGTGCCGATCTCTTGGTAATTCGTTCCGGTGGTCTACGCTACGCTGCGACCACCGGCTATTATCTCCCAGCCCTTCAGGCTGAAATCCGGTTGCTTCGCTGGATCACACTCCTGGTGCTGCGCTCATGACGTTGTAAACCTATAGCGTCACTGGCCGGTTCTCTTTGAACGACAAGGTTGCGGCGGCGCTCGCCTCTAACGCAGCCACGCCATCCGCGCAGGTTACGCCCGGCGGTTTCCCTTGCACCACGTTGTCCACAAAATCCTGCAGTTGAGTTATGTAGGCTTGTTCGAAGCGCTCAGTGAAATAGGGGACCGTATCGTGGGTAATCCCATCTTTGGTCATGACCAGAACGGGAGTCTCCCGCAGATAACCGATCTTCAGCGTGCCCTCGGTTCCGAGGATTTCAGTCCTGATGTCGTATCCATAAACGCCGTTACGGCTAAGATCAATTGTGCCCAGGGCGCCGCTCCGGAAATAAAGACTGGCGATGGCGTTATCGATGTCCCCAATCGTTTTCATTTCCGGATAAGCCAGCGTACCGCCAATGCTGTAGACACTGGCGATGTCGCCCATGTACCAGCGCGCCAGATCGAGGTCGTGAATTCCGCAGTCTATGAACAACCCCCCGCTGTGTGCCGGATCGAGGTATTCAAGACTCGGCCGATAAGGATCGCGAGACGACGATTTGAAAACCACCGGCGTCCCGATTGCGCCGGCTTCTATCTTGCGCTTGGCAGCTACGTAGCCTTTGTCGAAGCGTCGCATGAAACCCATCTGAAAGAAGACGCCTGACTGCTCAACCGCGAGCCGCATCTCCCGCGCCTCCGGCAGCGAAATTGACAGAGGCTTCTCACAGAAGATCGGCAGCTTGCGTTTCGCTCCCTCGAGCACAATCTCTTTGTGCGTGCTGGTGGGACTAACAATGACTACGGCATCCACTTCCTGGTCCGCAATTAAATCCTGATACCGACTATAACGTTTGGAGACGTCCAATTCCGTGCCCACCGTGGCCACCGCCGTTTCGCTAACATCAGACACAGCCACGAGGGCGGCGCCCGAGATGCGACCCGTAAAGTATTTCGCATACGAACTACCGAGTCTGCCCAATCCGATCACACCTACACCTAGCTTGTTACCCATATGACACTAGATCTCCTCTTAACGTTAGATTAATTCAAGCGCACGGCGATCGTGCTTCAGCCTGAAAGGCTGCCAGATAGTAGCCGGCGGTCGCAACGAAGCGAAGACCACCGGAACCGGCGGCTGGTAATTAGCACTCTGAAGGAGTGGCAGCTGACTTCTGGCACCCGTTCCGGGTACAGGGTTGATTTCGTTTTACTCCGGTGGTCCCCGCGTGGCTACGACCGCCGGCTACTATCTGTCAGCCCGTCCGGGCTGAATCCGCTTGTTTGACGGACATGGCTTCTCAGTGTCTTCGCACTCGGCGTCTTGGCGGTTCGCTTTACTTGCTGGCGGCGTTTTCTTTAGTAATGAGTTTGATCGCCACGACCGCCTCTGGCTTTATCGGCTCGCCCTTGATCAGCTGATACGCGTTTTGCACCGCCAGCGCGCCCATGGTGGCGGGAGACTGGGCAACGGTGGCGTCCATAGTTCCGGCGAGCACCGCTTTGCGGGCTTCGTCCGACGCATCAAACCCGATGACGGTAATCTGTCCGGTTTTTTTGGCGGCGGCGATCGCCTCGACCGCCCCGAGGGCCATCAAGTCGCTACAAGCAAACACGGCCTGTATCTCAGGATGAGACTGCAGAATGTTTTGGAAGACGTTGAAGCCCTGGTCCCTTTCCCAATTTGCAGTCTGCGAAGCCACAATCTCGATTCCCGGCGTCGCTTTGAGCGCCTCACGAAATCCTTTCAAACGGGAGTCGCCGGTTTCATGACCCGGAATTCCTTCGAGTATGGCGACCTTGCCTTTGCCCCCCAGTTTCTTAGCGATGAATTCTCCCGCGAGCTTGCCGCCTTCATAGTTGTCTGACCCGATGAAGCTGGCGATCTTGCCGGTCGATTCGCTCATCGTCTTCGGATCCACCCGCGTGTCTACAATCACGACGGGAATCCCGGCGCGGTTCGCCTTCTCGATTGCCGGGACAATCTCCCTCGAGCCGCTCGGCGTTACGCACAAGGCGGCGACCTTGGTTTGAATCAGGTTCTCGATGATCTGCATCTGCTTCTCAACGTCAACCTCGCGCTCCGCCGCTTGGACGATCAAAGTTACACCCAATTTCTTCGCTTCTTCCTCGGCGCCCTTTTGCATGTCGATAAAGAAAGGGTTGTTTAGAGTCTTAAGCACCAGTGCGATTCTGGGAGCCCCACCAGTTTGATCGGCGCCTCGCTGACAACTCAGAAAAGTAATCGACAGAATGCCCAGGAGGACTAAAAGCAAACCCTTCTTCATAGATGATTCTCCTTCGTTTGTTGGTGCTGTTTAGGAAAAGTTTCGGACTGCTTCAGTTCGGCCCGCGCGAGCTACCGCCATCGACCTGGCCCCACACCAATACCCGGGAGCGCTGCGACTGGTTGATATCTCTACGTGAGACCAATAACGCTGAAAGCGTTCGCTAATTTCAGCCCAGGGTTTGCCTGGAAACCCTGGGTTAAGGAACTCGCAACACATCCTTCGCAACTCTGAAGGAGTTGCGAAGGCTTTGCAATCGGCGAATACCTGTCAGTTCACTTCCCTCGCCTCTTCAACGCCATGTCGATCAAGACGGCGAGAATGATAACCGAGCCAATCACAACCTGCTGAAAAAAAGATGAGACGGACAATAGGTTCAATCCGTTTCTCAACACCGCCATGATGAGTGCGCCGATCAAGGTTCCGGTGACCGTGCCTTCGCCGCCGAGCAAACTAGTGCCGCCGATTACGGTAGCCGCGATCGCGTCCAACTCGTAATTCATCCCGGCGATGGGTTGGGCCGAGTTCAGCCGCGCCGTCAGCAGTATGGCCGCGAGCCCAGCTAACATGCCGGCAATGCCGTAGACCAACGTCTTGTAAACGCGGACGTTGATTCCCGATAGCAAGGTCGCCTCTTCGTTGCCTCCGATCGCATAGGTGTAGCGGCCCAGCTTTGTTCGCTTGAGTACGAAGTGAGCGATGATATAGACCACGATCATGATGGCCACCGGCGTCGGGACTCGGACAATCTCGCCCGTGGCCAGCGAACGAAAACTTTCGCCGAATCCGGATATCGGCCGTCCTTCCGTAAACATCAAGGCAGCGCCGCGGGCCACGCTCATCATTCCGAGAGTGGCGATAAAAGGAGGAAGACGACCAACAGTGATCAGCAGTCCGTTAACTAATCCGCAAAGCAATCCAACTCCGAGGCCGATCGTCAACGCGAGCGGCAATGAAACTCCTCGCTGCAGCGCACTGGCCATTACCACCCCTGAAAAGGCGAGCACCGAGCCAACGGACAAATCAATCCCGCCGGTAATGATGACGAAGGTCATGCCCACGGCGATGATGGCAATGATCGTCGCCTGCTCGGCAACATTCAGCAGGTTGGAGATCGTTAAGAAATGCGGCGTTAGTGCCCACAGCACCACGACCAGGCCCAGCAGCCCCGACAACGTGCCGAGCTGCCGTCCGTAGTGTGCGAAGAAGTCTTGTCGGAACGCTAATCTCATAAGCGCGTAACCTGAACGGGGGAACAGGGGAAAAGGGGAACGGGTAAAGGGTAAGGTTCAAGCGGGCACCTTATCCCTTCCGCCATTCCCCTGAACCGTATTCCCCCTTACCCTTTCCCCATTACTTGTCCTCTTCCCATGTTCTCCCGTCTCTTTTCATGGAAAGGAAAAGGTCAAATGAGCTTTGCCCGAAAAGCCGGCTCTCGCTTCAGTCCGCAAAGCGGACGAGTGAAAATAGCCCAGCACTTCAGTGCTGGGTGGTCGGTCCAGGGAGGTCGGAGTCCGTGAAGCGGACGACTGATAAACTAAGGCGATCCATAACCTTTCCGATTCAGTCGTCCGTTTCACGGACTCGGGTTCTCAGGTCTACCTGATCCCACCGATGAATCGGTGGGCTACTGTCATTCGTCGGCTTCGCCGACTTTTCGGGCAAGCTGGTCAAAGGTAAAGATGAAGGATGCAGCGGGTCGTCCCTTTACCCTTTTCCCCTTACCCTTTCCCCATTACTTGTCCTCTTCCCCTTTTCCCCAGTTCCCCTATGCCCCTTCTTTCCCCTACTCTCCGAGAGCGCACTGCAGAACTTTTTCAGACGTCGCCTCTTCGGCGGAGAATTCACCAGTTACTCTCCCCTCGCGCATCACCAAAATGCGGTCGCTCATTCCCAATACCTCGAGCAACTCAGAAGAGATCATGATGATGGCGACGCCCGAGGCCGTCAGCCGGTTCATCAACTGATAGATTTCTGTCTTGGCGCCAACGTCAACGCCACGCGTGGGTTCATCAAAGATAAAAACTTCGGCCTGGGAACAAAGCCATTTACTGAGCACTACTTTCTGTTGATTACCGCCACTCAAGAACACCACCTTCTGGTCGAGGCTGGGAGTCCTGATACGCAACTCCTTAACATACCGGTCCGCTGCCACCTGTTCCTCGTTGGGCTTCATCACGCCCCAACTGGAAAACTTATCCACGCTGGAAAGACAAAGATTCTCTTTGACTGACAGAGGCAAGACCAGACCCTGGGCCTTTCTATCTTCGGTGAGGAAACCGACTCCGGAATTAATCGCCGCGCGGGGTGAACCGATGCGTTGAGCGACCCCGTTGATGTAGATCGTTCCCGAAGTAATCTTGTCGACCCCAAAGATTGCTCGCGCCAGTTCGGTTCGTCCCGCCCCCAAAAGCCCGGCGATACCCAACACTTCTCCCTGGTGAAGCGTGAAGCTAATGTCCTTCAACCCGGTCCTGGAGCTTAACCCTTCGACCCGGAGAACCTCGGCGCCCCGCACCGCTTTCTCTTTCGGAAACAGGTCAGTTAATTCGCGGTTAACCATCAAGCGGATCAGTTCCGTCTTGCTGATTCCCTTCACGTCGTAAGTGCCAACCGAGCGTCCATCTCGCAACACCGTGACCCGGTCGCCGATTTCAAACAGCTCTTCCATCCGGTGAGATATGTAAACGATCGCTACGCCCTTGGCTTTAAGCGTGCGAATAGTGGCGAAGAGCTCCTGGATTTCATGTTCGGCCAGGGCGGCAGTGGGCTCGTCCATGATCAGGATTCGCGCGTCCAGTGAAAGCGCCTTGGCAACTTCAACCATCTGCTGTTCTGCCACTCGTAGTTCTTTCACTAACCTCCGCGGGTTGAGTGTCAACCCCAAACCGTTTAAGGCGCGGGTCGCCTCTTTGAAGATCGAGCGCTGATCAATTAGACCCGGTATCCGCGCTGGTTCACGCCCGAGAAATATGTTTTCCCCGATCGACAAGTGGGGAATAAGATTGAATTCCTGGTAGATGGTGCTGATGCCTAAGGTTTGCGCATGCTTGGGATTCTTGATTTCAACTTCAGCACCATCGAGCGCGATTTGTCCCGCACTCTTTTGGTAGGCCCCGCTCAGGATTTTCATGAGCGTCGATTTGCCCGCGCCATTCTCGCCGAGCAGGATGTGCACTTCGCCCGGCCGCAGTTCGAAGTCAACATCGTCCAGGGCCACCACGCCTGGAAACGTCTTCCTGATGTGTCGCATTTCCAGAACGGAAGTGATGGGGTGGCTCTCCATATTGATAATCAAGTTAGCCCGCGGTCGCGGGCTGAGATTCGTCGTCCCTGTTGGAGGCGCCTCTCCATGGCCAATCCTTAAAACTTGCGCGACCACTGCTTCGGCCACCGTTCGATCACAACCTTCTTTTCGGTGTAAAACTCCACCGCGTCGCGTCCCTGGCTATGCATAACTCCGAGGAAACTATCCTTCCAACCGCTGAAAGGAAAGTAGGCCATGGGGGCGGCGACTCCGATATTGATACCCACATTGCCGGCTTCCACTTCATAGCGGAACTTGCGCGCGGACGCTCCACTACTCGTAAAGATCGAGGCAGCATTACCGAATAAACTCTTCGACAAAATCTCGAGCGCTTCGTCCACCGTATCGGCGTGCACCAAACTTAGCACCGGGCCAAAGATCTCCGTCTTCGACAACTCGCCACCCGCCGGAACATTTTCGAGCACGGTCGGCTTGATGAAGTTGCCCTGCTCATAACTCGGAATCCTGGCTTCCCGTCCGTCAATCAGCACGGTGGCACCTTCGCTCTTCCCGCGCCCAATCAAATCTTCAATCCGGGCTTTACTCGCGCTGGTGATAACCGGGCCCATCTGGGTCGACTCTTCAAGACCTGAGCCCACCTTGATGGATTCAGCACTCGCCGCAATCGCATCTCTGAAAGTGTTCTTAGCTTCACCTACCGTAATTGCGACTGACACTGCGAGGCATCGCTGACCGGCGCAGCCAAATGCGCTGTCGCTGACGATCTGGGTCGTCGTCTCCATATCTGCGTCGGCCAGGATTACCACATGATTCTTGGCTCCGCCCTGACACTGCACGCGTTTGCCGGCGGCGGAACCGCGCGTGTAGATATACTTCGCCACCGGTGTGGAGCCAACAAAACTAATAGCGCGGACCTTGGGGTGATCCAGCAGCACGTCAACCACCGCCTTGCCGCCGTTTACCAAAGTCATCACCCCCGGCGGTAATCCCAGTTCATGAATCAGTTCGAACAACCGGCGCATCGTTAACGGCACCTTCTCCGACGGCTTCACGATGAAAGTGTTGCCACAGGCGATGCCATAGGGGATGAACCAAAACGGAACCATGATCGGAAAGTTAAATGGGGTGATGGCGGCGACCACTCCGAGCGGCTGGCGAATCATCATCTCGTCGATGCCTCTGGCGACATCTTCGAGGTTATAGCCCTGCATCAGCGTCGGAATGCCACAAGCGACTTCAACGTTCTCGATCGCCCGGCGCAACTCCGCCCGCGATTCAGTGAGCGTCTTGCCGTTTTCCATCGTGATGAGTCTGGCTAACTCCTCGACGTGATCTTCGAGGAGTTGTTTAAGCTTAAAGAGAAACTGAATGCGCTCTTCGGGTGGCGTACGTCGCCATTCGGGAAAAGCCGCAGCGGCTGATTCGATTGCCGCCGTTATGTCGGCTTCGCCGTCGATTGGCACCTGGGCCAGCGTTTCGCCGGTCGCGGGATTGATCACGTCTGCAAACTCGCTGGCTGCAGAATTCCGCCATTCCCCGTTGATATAGTTAGTTAAGTGCCCATTCGCTGACATGACGAGTACCTCCCAGGCTTCACAACGATTACGTTCGAGACCAGCATCTATTTTCCGAATCTCTGTGTCTCCTCTGTGTTCTTCGTGACTCTGTGGTGAGCATCTTCGCCGCTATTCCACCACAAAGACGCAGAGCACACAGAGGAGGCACAGTGAAAACCAGACCAGACAACCCTTCTAGTCCTCTTAATCTTAAAGAAAGACTCGCTCGCGCTTCTTCGCCTCATCATAACCTTCGCGCGCGGTCCGCACTGACTCCATCTCCGAAACTTCAGCCACCGGCACATCCCACCACGACTCGTAACCGGGCACGCGCACCTCTTTATCTACTTCGACCACGATCACGGTAGTTCGTTCTTGCTGGCGTGCCTCTTCCAGCGCCCGCTTCAAATCCTCGCGCGTTACTGCGCTGATCACATGCGCTCCCAAACTGGCGGCATTAGCAGCGAAGTCAACCTCCAGCCGGGCGCCATCCAACTGTCCACTTTCCTCGCGGCGCGATCGGTAGTTGGTACCAAACCCTTCGGAACCCAAAGCCTGCGACAATCCGCCGATGCTACTGAACCCGTAGTTATTGAGCAGCACAATGTTTAGTTTGACGCCTTCCTGAAGCGCGGTCACGATCTCAGTTGACATCATCAGGTAAGACCCGTCGCCAACCATCACGTAAACCTCGCGCGCCGGATCGGCCATCTTGACCCCAAGTCCACCGGCAACTTCGTAGCCCATGCACGAGTTGCCATATTCGAGGTGGTAGCCTTTCGGATCCTGAGTGCGCCAGAGTTTGTGCAAGTCTCCCGGCAGACTCCCGGCGGCACAGACCACGACGTCCTGCGGTCGGGAAAAACTGTTCACGATCCCGATGACCTCGCTTTGGCTGATCGGTGGCCCTTGATTGCGGTTGAATAGATGATCGACTTCCACGGCCCACTGGCTCTTGAAGTCGTTAATCCGGGCGCTGTAGTCATCGGCAACTCGATACCCGGCCAGCATCTCGGTAAGTTCTTCGAGAGTGACGCGCGCGTCGCTCACGAGTGGAAGCGCGGCATGCTTGTAGGCATCGAACTCCGCTACGTTGATATTAATAAACTGCACGTCCGGGTTTTGAAAGGCTGTCTTGGAAGCTGTCGTAAAGTCGCTGAGGCGCGTGCCGATCGCAATCACTACGTCCGCTTCGCGCGCCAGGACGTTCGCTCCCGGCGTTCCCGTCGCTCCCAGTGCTTCAAGATTCTGCGGATGTTGCCACGACAAAGCGCCCTTGCCGGCCATCGTCTCACCAACCGGGATGCCTGTCTGTTCGGCAAACCTGGTGAGGGCCTGGGACGCTTCGCTGTAGATGACGCCGCCGCCGGCGATGATGAACGGACTACGCGCCACCCGAATCAACTCGACCGCGCGCGCGAGTAGAGCCCGGTCTGCCAATGGTCTCGGAATATGCCAGATGCGTTTTTCGAATAGTTCGCCCGGGAAATCCCAGGCTTCCGCCTGCACATCCTGAGGCAACGCCAGCGTCACGGCGCCCGTATTCGCCGGAGACGTCAACACGCGCATAATTTCCATCAGGGCGAATTGCAGCTGGTCGGGACGGTTGATTCGATCCCAGTAGCGCGAGACCGGCTTGAAAGCGTCATTGACCGAGATGTCCTGGGTGTGTTCCGACTCGAGTTGTTGTAAGACCGGCGCCACGTTTCGGCGGGCGAAGATGTCGCCCGGCAACAGCAACACGGGGAGACGATTGATTGTGGCAGTGGCGGCGCCGGTAATCATGTTGGTCGCGCCCGGTCCCACGGAAGAAGTACACGCGAACGCACCGAGGCGGTTTTTCATCTTGGCGTAAGCCGTGGCCGTGTGAACCATCGCCTGTTCGTTGCGCGCCAGGTAGTAACGGAAGGCAGGAGTCTGCTGTAAAGCCTGACCTACCCCAGCCACGTTGCCGTGTCCGAAAATCCCCCAAACGCCGGCAAAGAAAGCTGACTCGTTGCCGTCACGCTCGACAAACTGGTGCTGGAGAAACTTGATCAGTGCCTGCGCGGTCGTTAGTCGTTGAGTGGTCATCGTTTGTTTTCATGGCCGAAGGTCCGCCAGTCAATAGCCCCGTCCGTGAGGACGGGTACGCGACCCTTGGATAACTGGAGGCCCGAAGGGGCGGCAAAAGCCATGGCGCACCTTCGGCGCTGGATCGATTTACAGGAACATAGACCCTGCCCTAACGGACAGGGCTAGTAACTGGCGGTCCTTCGAACCTTAAGACTGCTACTTGGACAGGGCCACGTATATTACACGGCTTGACTGGTAACCCGTTGAAAATAGCTGGCGATCTCATTCAGGCCGGGCAAGGCGGCTGCCTGATTCGCGTCCATTGCCCGATCGACAGTCCACCCGTGATGAATGATCGAACCGGCAGCCTGAGCGACAACTAACGGGTCCGCGTCACCCGGGTAGAGAACGTTTCGCCCAACCAGTGCGCCGCGGACGTTCGTTCCTGCCGCCAGTCCCGCTGAGATTTCTCTCAGCAATGGGGTGGCATCACCCACTGACTCGCCGCCAAGTAACAGGATCGGTAACGTCGTCGCGCTCGCCACGACCTCATAGGTTGCACAGTAAGGCAGTTTCAGCCACAGGTAACGGCTACTGTCGCCAAGTGCGGAAGCCACGCCCACGATCTTTGCCAACGCTTCGGGAGTCTTCACCACTTTGTAGTTGCCATTGTCTTTGACGACGGGCAGCGGCTCGAGAAACGTCGGCAGTCCGAGGGCATTCATTTCGGTGACAGCCTCGCTGCAGTAGAGCATGGTACTCAGTGAGTCTACCTCATCGTCACAAAGCCGCATCAGGAGCTTTGCCCCATCCAACTTCATCGATGCACACGTGGCTGGCGAAGCGCCGGTGATCGGATCGTCCATCTCCCAACTGGTGCCGGCCAGGCCGCCGCGATTAAGACTGGCAAGCAGGATCCGGTTATCCAGCAATCCGGGACCGCCTGCCTCCTGTATCAGATGGTGCAGAATGAATAGATCCTCGAGCACGTCCATCGTCGCCATGACACCATCTACAACGTCACTCTGCAGCACTCGCACGATCCGCGCGAGGTAGCCATGGCGGTCGGCCATCCGCACCGGGTCGTCCCCGACCTTAGCTACGCGCCGAGCCGGATGATCTCCCGCCAGGATGTTGAGTTTTCCGTCAGGGGAGAGATGGGTGCGTCGCTTCCGCGACTGGGCCACGCGCAAAGAACAGTCCGGGTCCGTCACCCGTACTTCAGTTATTTTCGCCAAAGCGGTCGCCGGCAGAAACTCGCGTTCAAGAAAAGCCTGCAAGCTAGAATCCTCCTCGCTCTTCGATGAAGGTGAGCGCTTCCTGTTCGTAAGGCATGAAATTGGCGCAGCCGTGACGGGTAACCACTATGGCGCCGCAAGCGTTGCCCATCCGGGCCGACCGATGCCAATCCCAACCCTTGAGATAACCATAAAGAAAGCCGCTCGCGAAAGCATCGCCGGCGCCGAGCACGTTGTACACCTCGATCGGAAACGTCGCGGCCTCGATCGTTTCGCCGCCCGGCAAGTAAACCGTAGTTCCCTCTCCGCCACGCTTCAGCACCAGGGCTTCGGGACCGGCATCGAGAATCGACTTCACGGCTTCCAACACGTCGCCACTCACCTGCGCCCCCGAAACCTGCGAATGTTCAACTTTCACCGAAACGCCTTCGCGCAGGGCGCCGGCCTTCACTTCATCCGCCGTGCCCAGTACGACATCAACCAGGCGCAGGACCGAACGAATGGTGACACCAAAAGCCCGCGCGTCGTGCCACTGGTCGGGACGAAAGTCGAGATCAAGGACGACCTTCGTGCCCGCCGCCCGGGCCCGTTCCGCGGCAAAGATGGTTGCGCTGCGACTCGGCTCCCGGCTGAGCCCGGTGCCGGAGATTACCAGCGCGCGACTCTCGGAAACCGGCGCCGCCAGCACGTCCTCGATGGTCAGTTCGATATCGGCGCAGTTGTCGCGGTAGTAGACGAGCGGAAACTTGTCCGGCGGCTCTATGCCAAGAATGACCGCGCTGGTACGACGCCCCGGCTTGCGCGGAATGAATTCCTTGTTGACGCCTTCCTGCTCCAGAAAGTTCAGCAGGAAATCGCCGACCGGATCTTCTCCGACTGCGGTGAGCAGCACCGAACGCAGACCTAGCCGGCGCGTGCCCACGCTAATGTTTGTCGGACAGCCGCCCACGTAGGCGGCGAAGTTTTTGATCTCGGGGAAAGGTGCGCCGATTTCATTCGCGTAAAGGTCGATGGAGCTTCGGCCCATCAGCAGAATGTCGTAGGTTCGATCTGTCATTACTTCCTTGTTCGCAGCTGGTTTTGAACCCGAATCGCGGCACGTAGCAAGCAGGCGTACAGAGTACAACCTTTAGGTTGCCGCGGCCCAAACACTCAAGCTAAAGCTTGACTCTAAACACCTGAAATCGTAGCGGCCTTCACCAGCGGCACTCGCGGGTCGGTGTCAGTCCACGACTGACGCACCCAGGCGTAGTCGGGATCGTCCGA
>DATKIS010001100.1:0-5644 GCA_035543975.1 Pyrinomonadaceae bacterium | reverse complement strand
AAAGCTGCCGACGCTAACGGTATTCTGTATTTGATTGACCCTTATCCTTCTGGGCGTATCCCAGGGCTAAATCTTCAAAAGGTTTGCGCACACCATCATGTGAATCGCAGTGATAATTCATCCGTGCGGTGGATACAGGATTTCAGCCAGAACGTCTCGAAGAACTGGAGAGAGCCAGTAGATTTCTTATTTATCGATGGTGACCATTCGTATGAAGGCTGCTTGCGTGATTGGAGAGAATGGAGTCCTTTTGTCAATTTGGGCGGAATAGTTGCTTTTCACGACGCACGACTTTTTCCAAACGGATGGACGAGGAGCAATTCGGGGCCGGTAAGGGTTGCTAAGGAGTTGTTTTATGAAGGGCAAAGTTCCCAGTGGGAAATAGTTGATGAAGTAGACTCTTTATTGATTGTTCAAAAAACCAATCTCTAAGTTTGAATCCTGAAATCGATGATTAAGAACTGCGCCTCAACAGGAACTTCAAATGCCTATGACAGCTGGCATCTAAAAGTGCATGGGAACGAAGCAACCACGGAAGTTCAACTTCAAGATTGGCATCGGAATGCTCTTGAATTATCTCCAGTGGTTGCGAACTGGCTCATCGTGGGTACGGGTGTGGGTCGTGAGGAGATTTTCTCCCGTTGGCCGGAGGCAATTCGTCCCTTTGTGGAAGTTGTGCCCAGGTTCGTCAAGGGTTCTGAAGAAGAGTTCCTCAGACGTGCCAGTGTCTTTGTGTTGCCTAGTTTTTTTGAAGGACAGCCGCTGGCGCTCCTTCAGGCCATGGAAGCAGGCCGCTGCTGCATCACGACCAATTGTTGCGGACAACGCGACCTTATTGAGCATGGTTTTAATGGTTTGCTTCACATGCCAGGCGATGCTCATCAACTCGCGTCTCTGATCGAGAAATGTTTGGCAGATAAAAATCTAATGACCAAGCTCGGCAGGAACGGCAGAAAATCCGTACAAAGTAGAAGTTGGGAAAATGTTTCGTCGGAAGTCGTCGACTCTATTGAACGGGTAATGTGACAAGGCTCAAGGTGATTTAGCAATGAATGCGGTAATTTCAATCGTTCCACGTTTGCCGCCCGCAATTGACGGCCTTGGTGATTTTGCATTTAATCTTGCCCGACAACTCTCTACAGATTTTCGTATCGAATCGCGCTTTATTGTCGGTGATCCATCTTGGGCTCAGCGCCACAGGGCCGATGGCTTTTCTGCAAGCTGCTTACCGGATCGATCCACTGCTGCTCTTTTATCTCGCCTAAATGTCGTTCAGCCTGCACCCGTACTATTGCTTCATTATGTCGGTTACGGATATTCGCTAAGAGGAGCGCCGGTCTGGTTGGTAAATGGATTGGAACGATGGGTTGAGAATAATGAGGGAGCACGATTACTGACGGTGTTTCATGAGGTCTACGCCTCAGGACCCGTTTGGACTAGCTCATTCTGGCTATCGCCTCTGCAAAAACATCTAGCCGGTCGACTGGCACGATTGAGCGATGCTTGCTTTACGAGCAGGCAAGGCTATGCTGAGGTTCTGCGCACATTAAGCCGGCGCAAGCATACTGCAATCAGCATCCTCCCAGTCTTCTCGAACATTGGAGAACCCGATCATAGTCCCTTGGCCTTGAAAGAGCGTAGGCCTCAACTAGTTGTTTTTGGGAGCGGTGGCAACAGGGCGAGAGTTTATGCGGAATCGTTACCCGCACTCGAGAATGTGTGCCAAGCCTTAGCGATCGAGAAAATCTTTGATGTTGGGCCACCAGCCCAATCAATTGTTCCTGCGGTCAATGGAATACCCGTAGTGGAGATGGGTCAGAGAACTGCAGATGAAATCAGCGCCCTCATGTCGAAGTCCATCGCAGGCTTCTTCGACTACAACACGGGATATCTCGCCAAATCCACTATCTTCGCGGCCTATAGCGCACACAACCTCATTCCAATCAGCGCGACTTGCGATGACGCGCAGGTCGACGGTCTTGAGGCAGGAAAACACTACTGGGTCGCAAATCCTCACGTGAAAGACCTGAGTTTGGCTGCTGGCCAGAAGATTGCCGACAATGCTTATGCCTGGTATCAAACGCACAAATTATCTGAGCACGTAAAAGCTTTTGCTGGTGAAATTTGCCACCCAAAAGATTTGTGCTTGGTTTAGATGAAGCTTGATTAGATAGTGGTAAGCGATCAATCTTTGGCGAGATACAGGCGATGTGCTGCCGATGCGAGCTCTGGCATCAGCAATGACACCATATATAGAACGTTCGAGCGTCTTGTTTCAGAGTTGACGCTTTCTGGTGACTTGTTAGACTTCGGTGCAGGAAAAGCCGTACTCACTAAACGCCTCATCTCTTTACGCCACTTCAGATCAATAGCAGCCGTGGACATCCTGCCCCGCCCTCCCGATCTCGATTCCGCTGTAAGGTGGCATTGTAATGATCTTAATGAGGCAACCGATATCCCCAACGAATCA
Organism: Pyrinomonadaceae bacterium; assembly: GCA_035543975.1. Lineage (GTDB taxonomy): Bacteria > Acidobacteriota > Blastocatellia > Pyrinomonadales > Pyrinomonadaceae > PSRF01. The sequence goes on along the minus strand of DATKIS010001100.1, from coordinate 3,174 downwards.
TTCGACGTTATTGTGTCGGCTGAAGTGATCGAACACCTTGAAAATCCCAGGGCAATCGCTCGAGAGTGGTTCCGGATCCTCCGGCCGGGCGGTACATTAATTCTTAGCACACCCAATAATGAAAGTTGGAGAGCGTTGATTTCTATTATCGTCAGAGGACATTTCGTTGACTTTGGCGATTCGTCCTATCCTGCGCACATTACGGCTTTGGTTCGCAAAGACATAAAAAGGATTTTGTCGGAAGCCGGGTTTACTTTCTCACGATTTACATTTTCAAATGTTGGCGGCCTGCCAAAGCTTCCTCAGGTCCGTTGGCAAACGCTCACGGCTGGTTTTCTAAAAGGGCTTCGCTTTAGCGATAATATATTCGCTTTAGCATGTAAGAACCAAAAGGCAACTTAGGCTTACCCTGGGAATCTTCTTCGCCGCTGCTCGCTAAGATGAAGATCATTCAATACCTGAATAAGCCGGAGTATATCTTCAGGCCCTCTCAGTTGTGTCGTCGAATGTGGCAAACCCTAGAAAGGGAAAACAGTGAGTATGAAATAGTAACGTTGCCATGGAAAACAGAAATAAGAGTACGACCAGATGAGGCCATCGGCCGTTCGATTGTAACCACGGGTGTTTACGACTTAAGCGTTACAGAAGTCCTTTGGCGGTTGATCGATCAAGGCGAGACGGCAGTAGATGTCGGAGCGAATATTGGATATATGACCAGCGTTATGGCGAGAAGGGTAGGGGAAACCGGAAGAGTGTTTTCCTACGAGCCGCATCCTGAGATTTACGAAGAGCTTTGTGAAAATAAGAGAATCTGGAAAGAAGCTTGCGGATGGCATCAAATACAAACCCAAAACATAGCTCTGTCTAATACGTCTGGAATGGGAGTCCTCACAATGCCCTCTCACTTCAAAGAGAATCGTGGTGTGGCTTCCCTTTCGGATGAGAAACATTTGGAGGGCCGCGGCCGTGGCTGTCAATGCCAAGTAATCTTGGCAGAGTTAGATGACCTAATGGATGGTGAAAGCCCCGTTTCTGTTATCAAGCTCGATGTTGAAGGACATGAACTCAAGGTTTTACAAGGTGCAGAACGAGTCGTAACGCATTATGTTCGCGATATCGTATTTGAAGAACACAGTGCCTACCCTAGTGAGGTTACTTCCTTTTTGGAAGATCGCGGTTTCACGGTAATCAGAGTTCATAAAGGGATATGGGGACCGGGTTTTGAATTACCCGCAGGAGAGGCAAGAGGCTCTGTTCTCCCTTGGGATCCGCCTAGCTACCTCGCTACAAAAGACCCCTTGCGGGCTGTGAAACGAATGCATAAGCGAGGGTGGCAAGTGTTTGCCAATAATCAAAGGCGCCTCGACGCCTGATCAATAAGCTCACACGGCACACATCTCAAAACGGACGGAATTACCTGGGGTTAACCCTGTATGTTCAACGTAGCAGCAGAGCAAAGGATTTCCTTAAATAAATGGAAAATAAAGGAGGAACCTGGTCGTTTCTCAATAATTCTTACTCTCATCGCGGGGCTGTTGGGATTAGCCGTCGTCTTGGCGGCGACTACAACACCAGTGGCGGCCGAGGTGAGCGCTCCGCTTCTGGTGACAGTAGGGGCGGCACTACTCGTCATAACATGGCGCAAATGGGAGACCGGCATACAGGCACTGCTGGTTGTATTGATAATTGAAGGGGCGGTGAGGAAATGGTTTTTGCCTTCGGCCAGCGAGTTGGTTTACTTCTACAAAGATATTCTGATGGTCGCAATAGTCATTAGCTACTTAAGGAAGGGACGCAGAATACCACTTCTCGTCAAACGTGAGCTTAAGGTTTTCTCGGTAATCGTCATCGCATTTGCTCTGTACGTAGTGGCATCCATAAGTAATCCGGGTCTGCCACATCCGCTCGTGGGCGCGTTAGGGGTAAAGGCTTACCTGCTCTACGTACCACTCGCGTATCTCGGGCCGAGGATTTTCACTAGTAATGAGAAGCTGGTCGCTTTTCTGAAGTGGTATGTGCTGATCGCTTTATTTGTTGGGGCGCTGAGCGCAATGCAGTTCGTTAATTCTGATCCAGACTCTGCGCTCAACCGGTACGCATGGGATGAAAAAACGACGTCGGCCACCGGCATGGAAATGCCGGTGGCAAATTTTCAGGATTCAGTTGGAAGCAGTTACGTGCGAGTTACGGGTTCATTCTCCTATCTCTCGGGTCTTGCTATCTATTTACCGACAATGTTCGCTTTGTTGCTGGGCCTGATTTCACAACGCTCGATACGGTCTTTACCGAAGAGTTTCAGGTGGATCTACCACCTTGCACTTGGGATTGTGGTTACAACCTCCTTCATGACGGGAAGCCGGGGCGCAGTGCTTAATCTTGCCGTTATCGCGCTGGTTTTTTATGGACTTGCCTCGAAGAGAGATTTGTTCCGGCGTTTGCGGCAAGCCGCAGTCGGCGCCGTGCTAATTGGCCTCGGTCTAACGACATTTTTCCCGCAGGCGTTCGATGCGTTATATACCCGCGCTCTTGGCGGGGAAGACGAAATGACTGAAGGTCGGGGGCGAATTGATGAGGTTTTTCACCTGCCTTTTGATGAGGCAGGTTACGCAGGAGCGTTCGGTTACGGTGTTGGCGCGACTCAGAATGCGACCCCCGTGATGATGAGTAAGCTGAATCTGCCGTTTGTCGGAGAAAGGATTCCTATTGCCTACGAGGCGGAATCGGGGCGCGTGATGTTGGAGTTGGGAGTTTGTGGCTATGCCTTACATCTACTTTTGCGCATCAGTATTCTAGTCACGCTGTTATATGCCTGCTTTTCTATCCAAGACGTAGAATCGAAATCCCTCGCTGTCGCCGCCCTTGCCGCTCTCCTCTTTCCACTGATGATTGGTGGGGCTGTCACGCAGCATACGCAGAACGTATATCAATGGTTTTTAGTGGGGATCCCGCTGGCGATGCTTAGTGCCGAGAGGATGGCCCAACCAAACCGTGTCAGTCCTTCGGGGGTTATTAGCACGAAGAGTTGAAAATACTTATTTATTCGCCGTCGTTCTATCCCAGCGTTGGTGGTCTTGAAACTATTGTATCAACCCTCGCCCATGAGTTTGTGCGGCAGGGGCATGAAGTAAAGCTGGCTTGCCAGACCAAGGCAGCCGACTCCAAAGAGTTTCCCTT
>DATKIS010001099.1:0-6465 GCA_035543975.1 Pyrinomonadaceae bacterium | reverse complement strand
ATCACTCATCACTCATCACTCATCACTCATCACTCATCACTCATCACTCATCACTCATCACTCATCACTCATCACTCATCACTCATCACTCATCACTTTTCGGCCGCCGCTCTTTCTGGCGGCGGGGCCGCAGGTGGCATTCCCGGGATTGGATACGTAGGGCGCACCTGTCGCACCACTGCATTAACCGGCTGAGCGATATAGTCCAGGAAGGGCTTGGGATAAACGCCGATCCAAAGCGACAGGATCACGAGCGGCGTCATGTAAATCCACTCTCGCGAGCTCATGTCTGTCAGTTTCTCGTTCTTCGGATTGTCGATGGTGCCGAAAAACATTCGTTGATAAAGCCAAAGCATGTAGCCGGCGTTCAGGATAATTCCCAGCGCGCCCCAGGCGGCCCAATAGGGATTTGCTTCGAAAGCTCCTCGCAACGAGAGAAACTCAGAAATGAAAACACACAACAACGGCAGCCCAATCGCCGTCATTACCATCGACAGAAACACGGCGGCGTATCCGGGCATAACATGCGACAGCCCGCCGAATTCGGCGACGCTGCGTGTGTGTCTCCGCTCATAAATGATTCCGACCAGCAGGAACAAGGCGGCCGAATAGATTCCGTGATTGATCATGTGCAGCACGGCGCCGTTCACCCCGTTTGGGTTGAGCGAAAACAGTCCCAGCATCACGATCCCCATCGACGAAACCGACGAATAGGCCACCAGTTTCTTAACGTCACCGTCTTTCTTAACCACAAAGTACATTGCCGCCAGCGCGCCATAGATGATTCCTACGATCGCCAGGAGGACCATTACACTGCGAACGCCAAACGACCCGAAAAAGCTTTCATCGGCCGATGCGGCGGGAAACATTGGCAGGTTGAAACGGAAGAAACCGTAGGTGCCTAACTTCAGCAGAATGCCGGCCAGGATCACTGAACCCGCGGTGGGTGCCTCCACGTGGGCATCCGGTAGCCACGTGTGAAACGGAAACATCGGAACCTTGATCGCAAAGCCCAAAGCGAATGCAAAAAACAGCAGCACCTGCATCGCGCCCATCGGCATCACCGAACCCAACGCTTGCAGGTAAAGGATATTGAACGTGCCGGTTCCATTCTGGGCCGCAGCCTGAAGAGTGGAGGAAACCATGGCGGCGGCGTCATTGTTTCCCGCCAGCAGGTTAATTGTCCCTTGAGTGATCTGCCCGGTTAGGGCAGTGTCCTGCGTCAGGAAGTACATCTTCAGGACGCCCAGCAGCATGATTACTGAACCGACGAGGGTATACAGAAAGAACTTGATGGCTGCGTATAGGCGGTTCTCGCCGCCCCAAATGCCGATGAGGAAATACATCGGAACAAGTGAGACTTCAAAGAAAAGGTAGAACAGAAACAGATCCATCGAAGTGAAAACGCCGACCACCGCCGTCTGCAACAAAAGCAGCAGCACGTAGTATTCCTTCTCGCGTTTGGCGATGTACTTCCAGGAGGACAATGAGGCAATTACCCCCAGCAAGGTGGTGAGCACGATTAACAGCACCGCCACCCCGTCAGCGCCCATCTGATACCGCGCGCCAATTACAGGGATCCATTGCCGATCTTCGAGAAACTGCATGCCACCGAGAGTCCGGTCATACTGAAGCAGGGCGAGTGAGACTACAAAGGCGAGCCCAAACCACGCGGTCGCAAACTTCTTAATCAAGTCAGGCCGGTCCTTCTTGAGGAGGGCCAGGATGATTATTGCGCCCAGCGTGGGGAGCCATGTGACTATTGATAGAATGTTTAGCTTAAGCACTTCAGTCCTCGCTGTCAGATTCTTTCTCACCTGACGTCAATATCCTGACGTCCTCCAAATCAACTTCGCGTGCGGCGGCCGTCTTCGATTGAATCAGGTCGGAAAAAGAAACTACCTCAAACTCCTGGCCTTCATAGGTCATGGTCCTTCGATGTCGCCAAGCATTCTCAAACTGTATTCCGGGAGTGGATGTCTGCACGTCAAGACGAATGCGATCCGTAAAAATGGTAATTTCGGTGTCAACGATTTCCTTCGCACTTGTTAACTGAGCCGTCGCAAATCCTATTTCAGTTAACGCATCCAACAGTTTTTGGGCATTCTCTTCCGATGCCTCTATCAGGATGTCCAAGTCAAACGTTGCGCGGCACGCCATACAGCACCGCTGCGATACCGCCTATGACTATGTATTTGACGTCATTCTTCTGAGGGGACGCGAATACGGTCTGAAGCTGGTCTAGCATGCTTCTTCTTTGCTATCTCCGGGTTGACACTCAAGATCAACCGCGTGAATGCGACAAAGACTTTCATCCTCTCGTCGATCGAAAGGCTCTTAAACCACTTAGCTTTCGCTTCCATGCTTTCGTCAGCAAAACTGTGGGACACCGATTGGTTCATCGCCGACACACCTGGCAATCACAGCATGAATGCAAAAATGTTTCTGACTGCCTTCAAAATATCTGCTCCGAAGAACAGCGCTACTGCAGCGACTAACCCAAAGACCATCACCAGCGCATAATTCTGGGCGAAGCCTGTTTGCGCAGCGCGGAAGAGTGGTGACATAAGCCGAACCACAAAGGCGGCCACGGCATTGACCAATCCATCGACAAAATACTGGTCAACGCCGCCGGTTATCCGGCTGGACAGCCTGGTCAGCCAGGCCGAACCATTCACAGCGCCATCGACAACTTTTGAATCAACTGCAAACACAGCCCGCGCCGCGTCCATGGTCCGGCGCGTGACGGCCCAGCCAAAGAATTCATCAACCCAGTATTTGTGGTAGCTCGCCTGGTACAGAGGCCGTAGGCGCGCTGCCCAAATATCCGGCAGACGCGGACTCTTCACATAGAACAGCCACCCCAGAAAGATTCCCAAGCCGGCCACCAAAAGTGAAATGACGATGAATACCCACTCTGTCAAAGTTTCGCTGTGGACCGCCGACTCAACAGTGTGGGCCAGATTGAACCCCTCGTTGCCGTATGGCGGTGGCGGCGCCTCAACGTGGAGCTCTTCGGTCGTCACAACGGCAGTCGTGGTCGCGTGAGACTCGGCTGACCCTGCTCGATTGCCGTGACCGTCGACGACTTCATGCGTGCCAAATAATCTGGTGGTTGGGTTCCAGATAATCGGATCGAGAAAGTTGACTATGTTCATCCGTCCGCCGACATGATGGCCGCCGGTGAAGGCTGGACTGATGCCGACAAATCCACCGATGGTCGCTAAGACTGCGAGCACAGCCAGCGGCACCCACATTGAAGCAGGCGACTCATGGGGAATATGTGGTTTGTGATGTTTGGGCGCCGAGTGGTCAGCGTTATGGGCTTCGTCCTCGGAAGTGTGATGAACGTCGAGAAATTTCTCCTTACCCCAAAAAGTCATGGCCACCAGTCGCGTCATGTAGAACGCGGTGCAGGTGGCGGCAATCGTGCCAACGATCCAAACAATCCAACCAACCGGAATATAGCGGGTTGAAGCGGCGTTCCAAAGAATCTCGTCCTTGGACCAAAAGCCGCTAAACGGGATGATGCCGCAGATGGCCAGCCAGCCGGCCAGGAAAGTCATGTACGTGTAGGGCATGTACTTCCGAAGGTTGCCCATCCGACGCATGTCCTGTTCATGGTGCATGCCGTGAATGACGCTGCCGGCGCCCAGGAACATCAGCGCCTTGAAGAAAGCGTGGGTCATCACGTGGAAGATCCCAATCGCGAAAGCACCCACGCCGCAGGCCATGAACATGAAACCAAGCTGCGAGACGGTTGAATACGCGAGGACCTTCTTGATGTCGTTTTGGGTGATGCCAATCGTGGCCGCGAATAGCGCCGTGGCCGCACCCACCAGGGCAACCACCATCATCATCGTCTGCGAATGCTGGAAGATGACGTTGGTGCGCGTCACCATATAGAGTCCGGCGGTAACCATGGTCGCCGCATGAATGAGCGCCGAGACCGGGGTGGGACCCGCCATCGCATCCGGCAACCACACGTGCAGCGGCAACTGCGCTGATTTGCCGCACGCCCCGATGAAGAGGCCAAGCGCGATCCATGACAACAGTCCCCAGTGACCGAGCGTTTCGAGCGGGTAGCTGGCGGCCTTCTCAAAAACATCGCCGTATTGCACGGTGCCGAAGGTCGCTATCACGCCGAAGATGGCGAGGGCAAAGCCGAAGTCGCCGATGCGGTTGGTGATGAACGCCTTGCGAGAAGCATTGGCGGCTTCCTGGCGATCAAAGTAGTAACCAATTAGAAGGTAGGAACAGAGGCCCACACCCTCCCAACCGACGAACATCATCAGGAAGTTTGAGCCCATCACCAGGACGAGCATCGAAAACATAAACAGGCCCATGTAGGCGAAGAAGCGATAAAAGCCAGGGTCGCCATGCATGTAGCCGGTAGCGAAAACGAAGATGCACAAACCCACGCCGGTAACCACCAGCATGAAGATCGACGACAGTGCATCCAGCTGGTAGCTCCACTCAACATTCAGGACCGAGCCCAGTTTTTCTTCTGTACCACTAACCAGTACGGGACCATGTTGCTGGTCTGGGGGAAGCGCGGCCCGTTTCTTAGCTGCTTCTTCCTGGAGTTTCATCCCCAGTCGTTCCTGCGAACCCTGAGTCAGTCTCACCGGGCCGCCGGGAATCCAGGTAAAACCAAAAGCCCCATCCTGGCTGGTCAGATAAGCCTGAGGCCATATGGCATTACTGCTGAAAGCGTATGAATAGACGGCGGACAGGGTAATGAGAAAGGCCAGCGCGATCGAGCCGACCGCAATTCCGCCGATTAGCCGTTCCGAAAAACGAAGCTTCCGCCCGAGCAAGCCATTGATGGCAGCGCCGGCGAGGGGTAGGAGGGGAATTAGCCAGATGTATCTATGCATCAGTCCAAGGTTCAAGATCCAAGCCCCAAGATCCGCAAGTCAAATTTGACTTTAGACTTTGGACTGGGACGTTGGGCTACCACTTGAGGATATCAATCTCGTCGACCCAGATCGTTTCTTTGTTCCGGTAAAGCGCAATCACAATTCCCAAACCTATGGCCGCTTCAGCCGCAGCTACCACAATCACGAATACAGCAAAGACCTGTCCGGCCACGGCATTCACGCTGCCCGTCTCCTGCAGGTAGCGCGACATAGCAATAAAGTTCAGATTCGCGGCGTTGAGAATCAATTCGATCGACATGAAGATAACGATGATGTTGCGGCGCGTCAGTACTCCGGCAACTCCAATGATGAACAACAAAGCTCCGATGACCAGGAACTTCGACAGGTCTGGATGCTGCGCCTTTTCCCAGGCCATGTTCATACGCCCGCTGGTCGCTTCCTGAAGAAACAAACCGAAGAGGGCGAAAACAGGTTTGAGCATTAGAAAGTGCATAATTGACTACAAAGTGTCGCGCGCTTCCAGGACCTCGGGATCGTGGCGCGCTTCTTTCTCGAGGACTTCCGGCGCGGCATCGTCTACTGCCGCTTCTTGTTTCAGCGTCCGTGCCAACATCACCGAACCAATGATGGCGACCAGTAAAAGCAAACTGGCAATCTCAAAGGGCAGGGAACCATACCGATACAAACTGGCGCCAACTCGTTCCGAGTCTCTGGTTACTTTTGAAGTGCCGGTTTCGGAGGTGCCGAGACGCTGCTCGCGTAACTGGCGCTGCTCAGCTGCAGCCTGAATCTTGGCCGCGTCACGTTTTAGGAACCCCTCATATCCCACGTTGATGGCATAGAGCAGACCGGCCGCCAGCAGGGCGCAAAAGATCACACTGGTCGTCACCTGACGCCGCCGATTGAAAATTTCTTCCTGCCCCCGCTCCTCCTCGCCAACATTGACGAGCATGATGACGAAAAGAAAGAGCACCATCACCCCACCGACGTAAACCAGAATCTGGACGCCAGCCAGGAATTCGGCTTGAAGCAAAATGAAGAGTGCCGCGATTGAGACCAGCGACGAGATCAGAAACAGGGCGCTGTGAATAGTGTTGCGGGCCATCACAGTCAGGAGACCTGCAAAGATGGCCGCAATAGAGAAAACCCAGAAGAAGACTGCTTCCCAGCCCGAGAGCACCATAATGATGAAGTATGAACGCTGAACGATGAATCTTAATTACGTCGCTTGACTGTCTTAACTGAAGCGACCAGAATTGCCACCAACTCGTCTGCCTCTCTACACAAGGGCAATAGCTGCTCTTTCTTCACGATCCCACCGTCAATCAAAAGATTCAGCCAATAAATAGTCTTCTTCCAACTCTTGCAATCCGCCCTGAAGTTTGCTGATGAACTCCGCATTCGATCTCGCCCTGGTGGCCTCGTGATAATGCGCACCAACCGAAGTTCCACTCCGTAAGAGTTGCTTTCCCAGAACCTGGGCCTCGGCCGCTTTCGGCAATGATGTATAGAGACGCACGATCCTCAGCGCAAAAGCTCGGGTGCGCAACCGCAGGTCGTTTCTCCTGGATGACTCCTGCGT
>DATKIS010001098.1:0-4757 GCA_035543975.1 Pyrinomonadaceae bacterium | reverse complement strand
CCAGAGAGATGATCCTGCCGGACGGGATGGCCGCGCATTTTCAGGTGCTGGTGCAAAAGAAAACGTAAAGCAACCTGTTAGTTTGCTTGTTTTGGTGACTCAAGCACCACGCTTCTACCATTGTCTATAGAGAATCGACATGTCAGACCAAAGCGAACTCATCGACGTTTCCCACACGATTCACGATGGCATGATCACCTACAAGGGCCTGCCGCCTCCGGTGATTTCCGACCACCTCTCCCGAGAACAATCGAAAGAGTTTTATGCGCTCGGCACCGAGTTTCACATCGGACGGATCGAGATGGTTGCCAATACCGGCACGTACATCGATAGTCCGTTTCATCGTTACGCAGACGGAGCGGATCTCGCGGGGCTCGATCTTGATTCCCTGGCCAATCTTGATGCCTGTGTGGTTCGCTGCGTAGGTAAGCCGGAGCGGGAGATCTCCCTTGGCGCGGTGGCGGGGTTCGATGTTCGCGGCAAGGCTGTGCTTTTTCACACTGGATGGGACGAGCATTGGAGGACTGAGAGATATTCAGATGGGACGCATCCATTTCTGAGCGCAGAGGCCGCAGAATACCTGGTCACTGCAGGTGCCATCCTGGTAGGTATCGATTCCTACAACATCGACGACACGATTCCGAAAAGCCGTCCGGCCCACTCGATCCTGCTGCGCAGCGGTATCCCGATAGTCGAACATCTTCGTGGTCTCGGGGAACTACCGGACAGCAATTTCAAGTTCTTTGCCGTACCGGTTAAGGTGAAAAACTTCGGGACGTTTCCAGTGCGTGCGTTTGCGATGGTGCCCAAGGCAATCAGGCGAGCGATCGACTAAAGCACACAAAATAACACCAATCGCTTTTCGGGTTCGTTCGTGTAACTCCGTGGATCGGCGCTTCTTCCCTGGCAATCGGCATGGCAGTCCGGTTTAGGTAATCTCTCGACGCTTGTAAATTCTAAAAACGGCCGGAGGACATATGGGACTAAGCGACTCATTACTACCAGAGTGGGATAACGAAATGGCGAGTACGCGGAAGACGCTGGAGCGCGTTCCGCATGAGAAGTTTGATTGGAAGCCACATGAGAAATCGATGGCGATGGGCGGGTTGGCCACGCACCTGAGTAATATCCCGACGTGGGTCCTCTACACTATCGACCAGGATTCTTTGGATCTGGCGCCGCAGGGCAACCCACTCCCGCCCGCGGAACTCCCCCAATCCACTGAGGACCTGCTAACCACCTTCGACATTAACCGGGCCAATGCACGCTCTGCTATTGCCGGGGTCAGTGATGCGGATTTGTTCAAGCCCTGGACTCTGATGAACAACGGAAACACGCTGCTGACCCTGCCGAAGATCGCGGTGCTGCGCAGTTTCGTGATGAACCATTTGATTCACCATCGCGCTCAGCTGGGTGTCTACCTGCGTTTGAACGATATCCCGGTGCCCTCGGTCTACGGTCCCTCCGCTGACGAGAGTCCATTTTGATTCAGGCGCCGATTAGGTAGCGTCCGTCCACCGAAGTCGATCCACGAAAGTGCCCGAAGCCACACGAAGTCCGACAATTCGTTCGCGCTGGTTAGCGTGCTTTCGTAGGTATTGCTGCGACGACGTTCAAAAGTGTCCGTAGAGAATTAAGTCTGTCCTAAACAGACCGTAAGTTCTTTATCCTGGGCACTACATTGCCGGGATCATTGTAATTGAGTTCTCCGCTACGTCAGTACAATTGTAATCGCTTGACGAAATCGAAAAAATTAAGTTGTGCTGTGCCAATGATGGTACTTCTCGGCAAGTGGCTGCATTGTAATGCAGCTACGTAACTAAGTCGTTATTCGATATCCCTAGCTGTCCCTCCCTTAGTTCAAACTTTTTTGCTTAAAAATCAACTACTGGATTCGATTCATGGTAGACCGCAACGGGACGGGCCCTCCAACTGTTTCCCAATTAGCAAGCCAACTTATTGCTTACGCTTGATCAAGAAAAGATAAAGACAAAGAAGGGAGGATTGAGAAGCCAGTGAAGAGTACGCCGGGACGGCCAAAGCTGGCTTTCCGGAGGGGCGAATGGGCTAAAGAGGCTTGCCGCGTCAGGGAGCTTTTGCTTGAAAAATCACAGCACGACGGGTCTTGACGATTTCAGTGAGTCTGTAATCGTCATTTACTACTATCATCATAAATTATGGAACTCACCTAAGAACATTTCGGTAAAGAAATCATGAATCCGGTATCCAAAGAAGACGCTCAGGGCTTTGCTATAAAGGCAAACCTAAGCGCCCTCACTAGGGGGGATTCTCGCGGTAGTCAAGTGGATTCTGTCGCGGGCAGGTGGATTTGTGAAGACATCATATGTCGCGGACTTTACATGTAAGTCGTGGACTTTAATCTAACTCGTGGACTTTGCGGTTAGAATGAATGGCACGAGCGCCATCTAAGGTTGCGGATCCTCCGTCGGGAGAATTTTGAAAAAGGCGAAATGATCCGGCAATTTCCACACTGTTTGAGACGAGAGCCTCAGACTCGGCAGTACATAACACACACGAAACCTCAACCTAGCCGAAGATCCCACATTGCGCATCACGGGTTCGAGTCACAGTATTCCTGTCTGATGCACAGAAACCATAGACTCCCTTTCGATGGTGCACCGTCCGAGGATGCAAGTTCCAAGAGCTTTTCCGGGAGTCTGGATAATATTGTTGTCTGACCCATTCAGACGACAGCTACCTGTTGGGCGTGCAGGAAGGAGTACTCTTATCATTTATGCGGAATGTGCTCGAGATTCGAAATCTCTGAAATCCGAAATTTCTTGTTAGTCTCAGGTAAACCGTGATACAAGGCGCTCCCAAGGTTACATTGGGCCTCGAATCAAAACTGATTATAATCCTTCAACTCTAACCGCAAAGAAGGATGCTGTTGAACACATTTGTGTAGTCTCTTACGCTGCGCGTTTAGGGCGGGAGCTCATTTCTAGCTAAGCTAGGGAAGCCCTTGAAAGATGCTGAACCCCAATACCTGAAGCTAGCAGAGTGGAGTCTCCCAAATCATTTTACTCACTTATTGCTGTTCAAAATCTCATCAAAGGAGGTCAACAATGCAGCACGGAACGGGACGTTCCCATTCAGCTAGCAGATGCAACACCAGCATGATCTTTCTGCTCCTTTTGCTGGGTGCATTGCCGACGCCGGGGCAGGGGCAGGAACAAAAGAAAGGCAACACACAGACCTTTTCGCCGAATCAGAAGCTTGAAAGGACGCTGAAAGGTGGCGAGACGCATTCGTATACAGTCATGCTCAAAGCAGGCGAGTATCTCCATGTTGACGTCGAACAACGTGGGATCGATGTGCTACTTGTCTTGATTGCTCCCGACGGCAAAGACGTCTTAGAGCGCGACAGACCCAACGGCACACGTGAGCAAGAGGCCTTGTCTTTTATCGCAACGACGGGAGGTGGTTATCGTCTGGACGTGAAGGCCCTGGACAAAACAGCAGAAGATGGTCGATATGAAATAGTGAGCGAAGTTCCGCGCACACCTACAGCAGAAGATAAGAAACGAATTGAAGCTGAAACTCTCTTTCAAGACGGACAACGACTGAGTGAGACGAGGACGGCGGTAGCGGTGAAGCAATCCTGTGATAAGTATGAACAGGCGGCTGCATCGTGGCAGGACATTGCAGATAAATATGCAGAAGTGTTGGCACAGACAAGCCTAGCTACCTGCAGAGCGAGTCTAGGCGAAGGGGAAAAAACTCTTGCCGCTCGCCAAAGGGCCCTATCGCTCTTTCGTGAACTCAAAGACAAACCCAATGAAGCTCGTCAGCTGTTGGATTTGGGAACTATCAGCCAAGACAAAGGCGAAAAGCTGAAGGCACTTGATTATTACAACCAAGCGTTGCCGCTTTTTGAATCAGTCGGAGACAGACGCAGCGAAGCTTTGACTCTAAACAATATCGGGTTTGTGTATAACTCCTTACGCGAGAAGCAGAAGGCACTTGATTCCTATAACCGAGCGTTGCCGCTTAGAAAAGCAGTTGGAGATAGAAGAGGTGAGGCGACGACTCTGAGCAATATCGGTACGGTGTATGACGATTCAGGCGACAAGGAAAAGGCACTTGATTACTACAATCAGGCTTGGACTCTTTTCAGAGCAATCGGGGACAGAAGCAGTGAGGCCTTTATTCTGAACAACATTGGGTATGTATATAACGCTCAAGGCGAGAAGCAGAAGGCGCTTGAATACCAAAACCGGGCTTTAGACCTTTTCAATGCCGTTGGAGACAGAGGCGGTGAGGCGTTGACCCTCAACAACATCGGCGCAGTGTATGCGTCGCTGGGCGAAAAGCAAAAGGCCCTGGGCTACTACAACAAAGCATTGCCTTTTTTTAAAGAAACTGGCGACAAAAGAAATGAGGCTGCGACTCTCACAAACATTGGAGGCGTGCATAACGATTTGGGCGAAAAGGAGAAGGCACTTGATTATTTTGAGCAAGCCTTACTTCTTTTTCAGGCCAGCGGCGACCGACGCTTTGAGGCGACAATGCTCACCAACATCGGTGCGGCTTATAACGATCTGGGAGAGAAACAAAAGGCACTTGATTACTATGAACGAGCCTTGACGATCGTTCGTGCTATGGGAGATCGCAAGAGCGAAGCCGTGACGCTCCACAACCTTGGCAGGCTCTACAACTCAGGAGGGGATGCCCAGAAGGCACTTACCTACTACACACAGGCTCTACCGCTTTATCGGTCCGTCGGGGACCTCAAC
>DATKIS010001097.1:0-3327 GCA_035543975.1 Pyrinomonadaceae bacterium | reverse complement strand
CTTCTTCCTACTCTTTACCCCAGGGTTTCAAGGCAAACCCTGGGCTGGAATTAGCCAACGCTTTCAGCGTAAAAAGTCAAAATCCCAAAGCCTTACCGCACGGATGGCGGCAGAGCCGCCTGTGAACGACAAACTGAAAGTGTGTCGGACATTCAACCACTATCAAGCACTGGTGAGCCCTGCTGGGATTGTCCCTTGACTCTCGGTTGGTCCGGTCTTCTTCCTCAGAATGGCCGCCGAGACTAGTGTAATGATCAAACCAACCGGAAATGGTTCAAGGAAGACGAAGGCGGCGTGGTACAGAGGATTGTCTAACAGCGCCTTCATGCCCAGCATTTCCTGACGGGTAGCCTCGATCGCCTGCTGACTCTCGCCAGCCGCCCTTGCTTTCTCAACCATGTAGCTCGCGTATTTCTCAACGAAGTCTGGGAGAAAGTTGTAGTACAAAATCAACCAGGATATGACGTAGCAGAGGCACGAGATGATTGTGATGAGGATGCCGACTTGGAAAGCCTTGCCGAAAGTGATGGTGCCGCCGCCAACGTTTTCGCGATATGAACGAATGCCGAAAGGAACCAGTAGCAGGGAAACTACAATGGTCGTATACCCAACGATCAGTCCTTTGTCGAAACCTATTCGGTAGACAAAAGGCATTGTTGACCACATCATCAGGGTCGCCACAGCCCCGGATATTAACCCGAACGTCAAAACAGTTTTTTTCATAAGAACGTGCTCCTAACTGAAAGTCGTGTTAGCTATCGGGCTGACAGTAGACTTCCCGGGCGAAGTTTGTCGTCATACTTTCGGATGATTTAGCACTATACTTGGAAAAACAGTACTTTCGTCTAGTCTAAAAAGTCAGAAACCCGCCCCCCAGGCTGACCCTCCAGTGGATAGGCATTACTACAAGACGGAGAACTCAATTGCTCAGGGTAAAATGCTCAGTTCTAATCTTCCTGGTTTTGTTGGTTGAAATAGTAGCGGGGCAACAAACCAACCTGACTCCCCACCAATATGAGGAGGACTTCGACTATCTCTGGCGCAGTGTCTCGGAGGACTACGCCTACTTCGATCAAAAGCAGACTGACTGGACAAAGGTGCGGGAGATTTATCGCCCGCAGATTACTGCAGTCAAAACCCGTAGCGATTTTGTCAGGTTACTGGAATCTGTCCTGGAAGAGCTCTACGATTTTCACACCCATTTGAATACGAATACGCCTACCTCGCCGCGGCTGGTACCGTCGGGTACAGACATTTGGGCCGACTGGATAAAGCAAAGGGCTGTCATCACGGAAATCAGGCCCGAATCCCCTGCTGCAAAAGCCGGGCTCAAGGCAGGAATGCAGATCGCCTTAATCAATGGCATTGCGGTCGAGGAGGCGGTCGGGCGCCGGTTGGGTAAATCCTTGAGGGCGAGAGACGAGGCCGCCCGAAACTGGGCACTCAGAAGCTTGCTCGCCGGGCGTCACAACGAGAAAAGAAGTATCGAGGTTGTCAGTAACAACGGACGCAGACTGATTTCAATTGAGGGTCCGGGTCACCAATCAGACGAAAACAAACCTCTCATTGATCATCGAGTCCTGGAAAAAGGTATTGGATACATTCGGGTTAACAACTCTCTTGGTGACACCGACCTAATCAAGCAGTTCGATCTAGCCCTGGCGGGCTTGAAGCACACCCGGGGATTAATACTCGATCTGCGGGATACGCCAAGCGGTGGCAACACCACCGTCGCGCGAGGAATTATGGGACGGTTCATTAGCCGGGACATGCCTTATCAGAAACACAGTATTCCTGCCGAAGAGCGTCAGTATGAAACCAAACGTAGCTGGATTGAGTTGGTGTCGCCGCGAGGAGAGTTTACCTACGCCGCCCCCGTTGTGGTTTTGGTAAACCATTGGACCGGGAGTATGGGCGAAGGAATTACCATCGGCATGGATGGACTGAAAAGGGCGACCATCGTCGGAACGGAGATGGCCCGCCTGCTGGGGGCCACCTCTGGAATCACCTTGCCAAACACGGGAATCGGCGTAAATTTCCCCACAGAGAAACTGTTTCATGTTAACGGAAGTCCGCGCGAGAACTTTGTGCCGCCGGTTCATGTTGATTTATTACTTAAGGTCAATCGGGATGATGAAGATCCTATTCTGACTAAAGGGTTGCGAGTGTTGCCGGGGCTGATAAGACGGAGTTGAAATACAAATGACAGGACGCCGCTTCAAAGCTCTGGCCCTGCTTCTGGTCCTGGTTGCATCGTTTTCAGAACATCCTGGCCCACAGCGTAATTTGACGCTTAATAGATTTCCGTGGTTCGGTCGGTAAAGGAGTCTGGACCTATCAATACCAACATTCACGGACTAAACAGATACATTCCGGAAGATGTTCGTCGACAAGTTCGACAGGAGTGTGGGTTTGGTTGCGTGATCTGCGGACTCGCCATTGCGCAATACGAGCATATTTCGCCGCCGTTTGCTGAAGCCTCAGCGCATGACCCAGCGAACATAGCGCTCCTTTGTGGTGGGTGTCACGACCGCGTAACGAGAGGGACTTGGTCAAAAGGCCGAGTACTCGAAGCTAGAAAATGCCCAGTGACGTTTAAGCAAGGTTTCGCCAGAGACGCTTTCGATTTCAAGGATCCGTTCGAGGTATTCTTTGGAGATTCTCGTTTCCGAAACGTTCGTTGCATAGTACGGAAAGGGAATGGAGATGAATGGTTCACAATTGATCCACCTGAGACACCAGAGGGTCCTCCACGTTTAAGTGCAAGATTCTTCGGCCCGAGTGGATTACCTGAGCTTGAAATTCGGAAAAACGAGTGGTTCTGCTCTACATCCGTGTGGGATTTGAAAGTAGAAGGAAAAATAATAGAAGTTCGCGGTATGGACCATCACGTTATGCTTCGGCTTAAGGCACGGCCTCCAAATGGTTTAGAAATTCAAAGCCTTTGCATGATGGTTAATGACACTGGAATAATCATCAAAAATGATGGGAGTGCGCATCTAAGAGTCGATGGCACCGAGATCAATATGGCTAGTTCAGATGTAACAGGTGCAGATGCGGTCTTTAGGGTACCGTGAGTCAGCGTACTGGAGAAACAATGCCTCTGTACGAATATGAATGCGCAGAATGTAAGGAAGTAAGGGAAGTCTTACGAACGATTGCTTCGCGCAATGATCCGACTAGATGTTTAGCGTGTGGGGCGGTAGCTCGGCTTACCATTAGTCGATTCAACACGCTAAGGGAAGTCCAACCAAAACCACTAAACCAGCTTCATCGGAAGACCACGGCCAGTCACAGGTCCATAAAACGAAAGGGGGCCATACATTT
>DATKIS010001096.1:0-2049 GCA_035543975.1 Pyrinomonadaceae bacterium | reverse complement strand
AATTGCACTTCTCGGCGTAGGCGTTCTTGCCTTGCTGCTTTGGGAACCCCACCTCGAGGGCAGGAACGTGAACGCCACGCTTTTTGAGATCTACTTCAAGGATCCATTCCTGGCGTATATCTACCTGGCCTTCGTCCCATTTTTTGTCGGTCTAACCCGGGCATTCAAGATCTTAGGATATGCGCGACGAAACGAAATATCTTCCCAGCGTTCAGTGCGAGCTTTGCGGATCATCAAGTACTGCGCATTAACAACGGCGATCTTTATTCTTGGGGCGGAAGCCTATTTATTCATATTCATACGTGGTAAGGATGATATTGCTGGTGGAGTTATGATGGGTGCCTTCATTATTTTGGTTTCTGCCATCATCGCTACAACCGCCGCAGTGTTTGAGCGGGTCTTACAAAAAACAAGCGGCTAATGGGGTCAGGCGTTCGATTTGCGATCCTCAAGTAAAGTTGACACGGCCGTTCTCTCATTTGATTGAATCGCAAAGTCGAAGGCCTGACCCCTTTGTTTGTATTCAAAGCCTCTCCGGGTTCTGTCTCAATTAGCCCACGACCGAAATCGCAAAATCGCAGGCCTGACCCCAAATGTCTCCATCGGAGTTAGAAAACATCCTCCTGGGCGAGCCGGCGCGGCTTTGGAGATGGAGATCAAACTGTTGACTCATTTCCTGACAGCGACCTATCATCCAGCCATGCGGACTCAAACAGTTAATATTGACCAGGCGAAAAATCAGTTGGCCGAACTAATCGCATGGGCTGCAGAAGACGGTGAAATTCTCATTGTCGATAATGGCAAAGCCTTAGCTCGTCTTGTGCCTCCCGGCGAACCAGCGGCCTACCGTACGCATCCGCCAACCGCATCTGAGTTCTCCAGCGATGAAGACCCACTGGCCTGGGATGCTGAAGGTTGGGAGAATGTCGCGTGAAACGCGGTGAAATCCGCTGGTACACCTTCCGAGTTCCGGACAAGCGTCGGCCCATCCTGATTCTCACACGTAACGAAGTTATAGATAGTCTAAACGAGATCATCGTCGCGCCTGCCACGCGGACGATTCGTGGCCTCAGCACCGAGGTGGTTCTGACGACTGACGACGGAATGCCTGTCACTTGTGCGCTGAATTTGGACCACATTTCGTTGGCGCAACGAGATCGCGTTGGCAGTGTCATTTGCAATCTACCCGAATCTAGATGGACTGAAGTGGAGCGAGCCCTGAACATCGCCTGCGGCTTTGTAAGTCCTGAGCAATGACGCGAAGCTTGCGATACTTGTTCGAAGCTCCACGTCGTGACATGGAAGGTGACTCTCTAGAACTTTGATTGTTGCTTGATGTTCAGCTTCGGAGGAATTGAGCGAGGCCGAAAATCGCAAATCGCCGGCCTGACCCCCACGGCTGAGCCCACGACAAAGCTTCCAGACAAACTGGATGTGCTGACCATTCATTCGCGATTGATTGCTGAGACGGGCGGCAGCGGCGGTTTGCGCGATGAAGGAAGGCTCGAATCGGCTCTTGCCGCTGTTGAGAACCGTTTTCGTTACGAACAAGCTGACGCGGTTGCGCGTGCAGCAACCTACGCCTATCACCGGAACCCTGACGCACGCATTCATCGACGGAAATAAACGCGTGGCCGCAGCCATGACCCAAACATTTCTCGCGACTAATCACTTCGAATTGCGTTTGACAGATGCTCAGATGGTCCACCTCTTTCTTGATATTGCTTCGAGTCAATTGAGTCGGGATGAGGTTGGAGAAATGTTGCGCGCCGCAGTTATCCCGAAGAGTTAGCGAGGTAACCGCTCACGCCTGTTTTCGCTCCAGGGGAGCGAGATGTTTATGGATAGTGCTGCTAACTCGATAAACTCGCGCTCCAGCGGAGCGCAATGTTTCCGTCATTGGTACGGGGGGATGTTTCGCTCCGCTGGAGCGAGGAAAAATCTTTTAGAGGCCGCGCTTTCTATAAACATCTCGCCCCTAATGGGGCGAAGAGCAACATGTTCTGATCCACTTCGAATCTGAATCCCCTTGATTTACTCTTCCCTGGC
>DATKIS010001095.1:0-5140 GCA_035543975.1 Pyrinomonadaceae bacterium | reverse complement strand
CACCAGCACCTTTTCGCCGCGAATCAGGTAAATAGCTTTTCAATTCCTTCGATGGGAAGGAGGTTTGTGTTGCTCAACGGTAGAGCTCTGTAACGATTTCAGCTGATAGAAGATTGAGATTGTAATGCGTTAGTGGGAAGTCGCCCCACCCCGTGTAGCCCTCACATCATTGGTCCCGTAACAACGCCGCGTATTCTCCTTCCTTAAGCCAAGTCAAAATTCGCCCGTTGCGTTTTGTTTGTCTTTCGCACTCCTATTTGTAACGAAGACATCTGAACAACACGTGACCAGACCACAAGGAGATTCACACATGAAAAGCTCAACGAAAACCGTGAGCACTACCCGTCGGCTGCCAATCTTTGCTGTTCTCATTCTTGGCGTCTCGCTTCTGGCGGGTCAATTTGCTCTCTTTGCACAATCAAGAACGGGAACGGGAACGGTACCGCGTACCGCAAGCAGTCCTTCAACAATTGAATCCAATCGTTCAGTTCCAACACTTTCGAGCGACAAGAGTGCGGGTCCAGGTGGAAATGCGGCACGCGCCAACGTGATGGCCGAAGAAACAGCCTCCTATATCGAAACGGGAAGGATTCCCATCAAGCCCGGCAAAGGCGAGTTGTTCACCAGCAGGAGCGAAGAGGCTTTTCTCGTAAGCTCAGTGGAAAAGCTCAGTGTTTCTAATCCAAGATCCAGTCAAAGAAAAATCGTATCGGTAATTAACTACAAGAACGGCAGCGGAAAGAGTGCTTTCTACGTGATTGACGCTGAAGTAAAAGGAGACTCCGTGGTCTACCAGCTCAGGCGAGACTCAAGAGTCTTGCAGTCCTTCACTGTAAAACTGATAAGGCCGACTGTCGTGAAGGGTCCCGGCGTTGATCCGTGTAAGCAAATAAATAAAGAGATTGCGGATCTTATTTTATCTCTTCAATCAGCTGCAAACCAATCGTGTGAGACAAAAGGCGCGTGCGTAGGTTACTGCTCAAACTTCGGCGCAACCATCGCTTGGACGATAATCAAGGTTGAGCCTAAGAATCCGAAGTGCTTTCGCGACGTTGGTCAGTTCACTTCGAACTTTGACTTCGGCTTACTGGTAGCAGTTGATGAAAGGCCGCACGGGCCGCTTCTCAATTCAACACTTTGGACAGCGGTGCGAAACGACTCCACTTTGTTCTATTAAGACTTGCGCAAGGTGAGATTCAACTTCCCCGGTCTCTCGGCGGCCGGGGAAGTCTTTTGTGCTTGGTTCATTGTAACGGCCGTGCCCGCCATCGACTTCAATCGGCCACCCGGCTGCGGATGTCTTACCTCGGCCGAAAACTATCTGTAGCTCTGACCAGTGCATCGACGATGCCAGGCTCGAGGGATGCATGACCGGCGTCGGGAATGATCTCTAGTCGCGCTTCCGGCCAGGCGCGATGCAGGTCCCAGGCATTCGTCATCGGACAAATAATGTCGTACCGGCCCTGCACGATCACTCCCGGTATGTTTCGAATCCTATCGACATGTTCAATCAAGTAATTGTCAGTCTCGAAGAAGCAATTGTTCATGAAGTAGTGGCATTCGATTCGCGCCAGCGCGATCGCGGTTTCCGGTTCACTAAATTCGTCGATCATCTTCTGATCCGGAATCAGTTTCAATGCACTCGATTCCCACACGGACCAGGCATGCGCGGCTTCTGCTCGCACGGATGCGTTCTCGTCAGTTAAGAGTCGATAGTAAGCGCGAATCATGTCACGTCGTTCAGCTTCAGGAACGAGTCGGACAAACTCTTCCCAACCATCGGGGAAGATCGCGCTCGCGCCTTGGCTGTCTTCGTAAAACCATCGCGTCTCATTTTCCCGGCCGAGAAAGATCCCACGCAGTACCAAACCGGTCACTCTTTCAGGATGCGTCTCGGCGTAGGCAAGTGCCAGCGTGCTGCCCCAGGAGCCGCCAAACACCAGCCATCGCTCGATGCCAAGGTGCGCGCGTATCTGCTCGATATCGGCGACGAGATGCCAAGTAGTGTTGTCTTCGAGAGAGGCGTGAGGAGTGCTCTTTCCCGAGCCCCGCTGGTCAAAAAGAATTACGCGGTAAGCCGCGGGGTCGAAGAAGCGACGATAGTCAGGGACCAAGCCCGCGCCCGGTCCACCGTGGAGAAAAACGACGGGCTGCCCTTCCGGATTGCCACACTGCTCGTAGTAGAGTTCATGCCCGTACAGTTCAGGCCTGTGTTCATGATCGTAAAGTTCATGAACGGGAGAAACCCGTAGACGTCCAGTGTCAAAAGGCTCAATCTCGGGGTACAGGGTTCGAAGTTCGCTCATACTGATCCTCCCCAGTTGTGGCGTTGGCGATCGGCAATCGGCAATCCTAGTCGAGTCCAAAGTCCAAAGTCCAAGGTCGGGGATGAGGTCAGCCCGGCCCAGCGGTAGCGGGCGGGTCGATGGTCCCGGCAACTAACGCTGAAAGCGTTCGCGAATTGCAGCCCAGGGTTGTTGCAGCCCTGGTTCGAGAAATGCTCCAGAGATTCCTCGCAACTCTGAAAGAGTTGCGATTGCTTCGTGTCGTAGTCGCGGAATCGGGAAACCGCTCGCAACTCCTTCAGAGTTGCGAAAAGATGGCGGGCCGAGAAATGAACCCCGAACGCGTTCGCAAATCGTAACGCCGAAGGCGTTCGCGAATTCCGGCCCAGAACGGGGAGGACCGCGGCCCGCAAAAAATGATTTCATTACTAGTCCAGTTATTGGCCGGCCAATCGAATATTCAACTCGGCGATCTTCCTGGTGTCAGGAGTAAAGTGAAAATCCATAAGAAATGGATCGGCGAGTCCGGTCTTATCAAAGTTACCGTCTACTTTGACGGTAACGATGGTCTGGCCGCCGCGGTTAACCACTTCAACAGCCTCTAATGCGACATTGACGCCAATATATCTCTCGTCGCTCCATGCTTTGATTGCGGCGATCCCGCGATACTCCTGCCCTTCGTCGGTAATGACCGCGCTATCGGTAAGCGTAGCCAGAAACTCATCTGTGTTATGAGCGTTGGTTGCTTCGATGAAAGCAGCAATCGCTGGCGGCATTTCTAGTCCTTTAGACATTTGCGCTCCTTTCTGTTTGCGGGTGATTGATGTCAGACGGTTGGAATAGTTCCTCCGTCAATGACGTATTCAGTGCCGTTGATATACGAGGCTCGGTCGGACACCAGAAAGGCGACGAGCTCTGCAACTTCTTCCGGCCGCCCGGGTCTTCCCATGGGAATTCCTCCGAGTGAGTCCATCAGTCCCTGGCGGGCAGTCTTAAGGTCGGTGCCCGCATTTTCGGCCAACCTCTCGACAAATTTTGCCGCCGCTTGCGTTTCGATATAACCGGGCGCGACCGTGTTAACACGCACTCCTTGCGGCGCAACCTGGTTTGAAAGACCTTTGCTGTAGTTAGTCAACGCTGCTTTTGCCGCTGCATACGCTAAGGTGGGATCGTAAAGCGGGAATGTTCGCTGGATGGACGAAATGTGGATGATCACACCCGACTTCTGTTCGAGCATCTGCGGAAGAAGAGCCCGGTCCAGTCGCACGGCGGCAAACAGATTGTCATTAAACGCCTGCTGCCAGTCGGCATCGCTCAGAACCAGGGCGCCTCCGCTTGGTGCAGATGACCCGCCGACATTGTTAATCAGAATGTCCACCCCTCCGAGACGTGCGACCACCTCCTTGACAACTTTAGCTACGCCCTCGGGCTTGCTGATGTCAGACTGGACGAAGAGTTCTGGTGATTGGAGGTCCTCAGGAATTGAACGGGCGGTAGTAATGACTGTTGCACCGGCTTGCCTCAACCGTTTGACGATAGCTTCGCCCATGCCTTTTGTTCCTCCTGTCACCAAGGCTCTCTTGCCGGATAACTCATTCGAATCAATTTGGATTTTCGTAATTGTTTTCATGGGCTACTCTCGGACGCGCCGACATTTATTCCTCCCTTCTGAATTTGAATTGTCCGCCAGAAGAGTTTGGCCCACAATACGGACAATGAACTCGATAGGGGATTAATTTATCCCTATGCGAGCTTGATAGAATAGAGTCCTGGGATAGCGATATGTACAAAAGAAAGATTCCAATCGAACTGAATTGCGGGCTTGATCTCGTCAAGGAAGTCTTATACGGGAAGTGGAAGATCCATCTCCTCTACTTTATTTCCCAAGGCATAAAGCGCCCCGGTGAATTGCAGAGGAGAATTCCGGGAGCTACGCGTAGAGTGTTGAACGTGCAGTTGAATCAACTTGAAGAGCATGAGCTTATTTCCAAAAGAATTTACGCTGAGCTGCCGCCCAGGGTTGAGTATTCGTTAACCGAGTTTGGGCAGAGCGTGCTACCGGTCATTACGGCGTTGGGAGAATGGGGAGACGATCATCAAGAGCATTTACGTAAGGTGATTGCGAAAATCTAACCATCCCGCAACTACGTCCTTCTTGCGGCGCGAAAGCTGTTTCCGTTCGGCATAGCCATGATCCCGGTTTAACTTTCCCCAGCACTAACTAAGTTCAATGAACTGCACAATCTCGCAATCCTATTGGCTTCGCGTTTACAATCCCGGCAAAATCAACCAGCCGGAAGAAGGAGCTTCGATGAAAATGCTTACGCGTGCATTCTATAGCTGCGCCGCGATCCTGATATTGGTGTTAACAACTTACACCGCGGTTCCTGCTCAGAAGCGGAACGGGATCACTGATCGTTTCGCGAGCGTCAACGGAGTGCGGCTTCACTACCTCATCGCCGGAAAAGGCGAGCCGGTGCTGCTCCTGCATGGCTACGCACAAAACAGCCACATGTGGCGGCCATTGATGGCTGAACTGGCTAAGTCTCACACGGTGATCGCACCGGACCTGCGCGGATTCGGCCAGTCTGCCAAGCCAAAAACCGGCTACGATAAAAAGACTATGGCCCGCGATGTTCATGCCCTCGCCACCTCGCTCGGAATTCGGCGCGCCATGGTCGTGGGTCACGATATTGGCCTGATGGTAGCTTATGCCTATGCCGCGCAATATCCGACCGAAGTCGAGCGTGTTGTCCTGATGGATGCTTTTCTTCCCGGCGTAGGCGACTGGAAAAATGTTTGGCTGCTGAGAGACTTGTGGCACTTTCATTTTTACGGAGAGGTGCCACTAAAGC
>DATKIS010001094.1:0-6881 GCA_035543975.1 Pyrinomonadaceae bacterium | reverse complement strand
TCAACAGATCATTAAGCGGCGCTGTGGCAAAGGTCCGATTTATTGAACGTGTCGCCAGATTTCGGACGCCCACCAGCGCGGCCCCATCCTGATTGCGATACTCAACAGAGCCAAAGAACCAGGCCTGATCTTTCTTTATGGGACCACCCAGGGTGAACGAATATTGTTCTCGGTCAAACGGCGGCGTTTGACCCAAGCCGCGGTCGAGCGTCGCCGGAAGTCCCTGAAGTGCTTTGTCGCGAAAGTAGAACGAGGCCGAGCCATGATAAGAGTTGGTACCAGCTTTGGTCACGATATTGATCACGGCCGAACCAGACCGGCCTAACTGAGCCGAGAAGCGATTGGTGGCAATCTGAAACTCCTGCACTGCTTCCTGCGAGATGTTTTGTACTTGTCCTCCCACCACGTCGTCATTATCGTCGGCGCCGTCCACCGTAATATTACCGCCCCTGCCGAGTTGCCCGGCGGAAGAAATCACTACCGTATTGCTCTTCGTCGGATCGAAATTCGGCGCCGGCGAATTACCGGGAATAAGCAATGCGAGCTCAAGGAAGTTTCGGCCGTTCAGTGGCAGACTTTCAATGTCACGCCTGTTTATGACTCCATCGACGACTGAGGCGCTCGTATCGATCGGATTCTCGGCGCCGAAACCTTCATCCAGCGTAATGGTCTCCTTAATATTTATCTCCACCGCAATATCCAGCGCCGATATTTGGCCTACTTGTAGAGTAACCTGCGGAAAGAGCTTTTCCGCAAACCCCTGCGCTTGAGCCTTCACTTCGTAATCGCCGGCCGCCAAATTCAAAATTACAAAAAGGCCCTCATCGTGGGTTGTCGTTGTGCGCGTGGCTCCGGTGCCCTTGTGCTTGGCGATAACTTGAGCTCCAGAGACTACTGCTCCACTTGGATCAATGACCCTGCCCTTTAGCGTCGCCGTTGCACTTTGCTGTGCGGAAGCGTGAGGGGCCAAAGCGCCGAGAATCACTATGCAGGCGAAAAGCAGAAGCGTCTTTTTGGCAAGAAAAATCATAAGTCCTCTCGTGACCTTCTCATCGAGTTCAGGCAGTTTGGTGTTTTCGGACTGTTGGAACGGGTTGGTAACTTAGGGACTTCCATCTTAGTCAATGGACAAGAACGATCTGGGCCAGGTCTCTTATTTACTCGTCTTCTAGTGGTGAGCCCAGCCCCGGGTTCAAATCTGTCAACTCAAGGGACCTTCGCTTGGTGTGCAACAAGAAAGGTAGGAATGCAGGATCCTTGAATCAACGAACCCGGAACTGGGAATCTGATGACTGACGAGGCGGAGATTAACAGTGCGGATCAATCGTGTCATGGCCCAGAAGGTGGGCCCGGGGATCAATCTTTAGTTGGAGATGGATACAGGCTCAAGTGTAATTGATCTTGAAGAACCGATTTTCCATTCTCATTTTCCATTTCTCATTTGTCATCGCCGGAGCCTCGGTGCCAACGGTTTTCATCTCTCCGTTTAGCAGGCGCCTGAAAAAGCTTTGGAGCGACGTTTTATCGGGTTTTCTCTGTGTGTCTCAGTGGCCTCTGTGTTTCTGTGGTTAAGGTTCTCGGGGGAAGTCCCCCACTGAGACACAGAGAACCACAGCGCGGCTATGAGCTGCAACCAAATGTCAGAGGGGCAATGGTCGAGTCCCGCAGGCACGCGGAGCGATCTCATTAACACCGTGGCTTTCAGCCCGGTGATGAGCCGGCGGCCTAAGCAGGGGAACCGTTTGAACGGTTTTCCTTGGCCCATGAGAAACCGTTCGAAACGGTTTGAAATCAGTGGCCGGCTCCAATCACCGGGCTGAAGCCACGGTGTGAATGAAATCGCTCCGCGAATGGGAAATGACAAACGGAAAATCCTAAACAGGCAATGACCTGAGTAAAGAGGGCTCCCATCTCAGGCGATGGCAAATGAGAAATGGGAAATGACATATGGAAAATCATAAAACAGTCAATGATGTGAGAAATGTTCCTGCCAACTTTAACGCAGGTGTACGAGGCCGCGTTGGAGAGCAGTAGTGGCGGCCTGGGTCCGGTCGGTGACTCCGAGCTTGCTGAGAATGTTATTAATGTGACTCTTAACCGTCGCTTCGCTAATCCTCAGGCTGGCGCCGATCTCTTTATTGCTTTGGCCTCGCACGATCAGCTCCAGCACTTCCATTTCTCGGCCAGTCAAATCAGATCCGGACATTCGCTCGGCCAGCCGTTCCGCGATGCCGGGGGGAATGTGGCGCGAGCCGGCATGCACGGTTCGTATCGCTGTCTCGAGTTCCTCAAAAAAGACATCCTTCAGCAAATAGCCTCTGGCTCCGGCTTGCAGTGATCGGTAAATGTCTTCATCACCATCATAGGTAGTGAGCACGATCAAACGCGCATCGGGGAACTCGCGTCGAATCGCAGCTATCGCTTCTACTCCACCAAGCACCGGCATGCGCAAATCAATGAGTGTTATCTCGGGTTTGTATTGGCGATAGAGATCAATGGCTTGCTGTCCATTAATTCCCTCAGCGATCACTTCCATATCCGCGACGGTATTGATCAAGGCAACAAAGCCCTGCCGTACGACCGTTTGGTCGTCGATTATCATAATGCTGATTTTGTTATTCACGATATTCATACAGAACCGAGCGGCTAGCGCCGGATGCTGGAGTCAACCTCGGTGAACTGTAGACAACTTTAATATCCGGCGCTACTGCGCTCGGGTCTGTAAGGACGCGGAGCTACAGAAGACTCCAGCGTCACGAACGCTAAAAATACGCTGAAGGCGTTGGCTAATTCCAGCCCAGGGTTGCGCTCTGGCAACCCTGGGGATCATCGATTCATTTCTTGGAGACACAACTCTGAAAGAGTTGCGTCGCAGTTCGCCGACCGCAAAGCAGTCGCAACTCCTTCAGAGTTACGACCAATCACTTGGTGTCTTATAGACCCAGGGTCTCAAAGCAAACCCGGGGCTGGAATTAGCCAACGCTCTCAGCGTAATTCGTAAACTATTGGCGAAATTGGTTCGAACTAGCTCCAAACGACTGACTCTTTTCAGCGAAGGGCCATCTAGGAAGTGACCGGAACAAATTACTTCTCACCCGAACGGCCCAGATGTTTCGTTGTTTGTTCCGTAACGCTAAAAGGTGACGAAAGGAATTCGCCAGGTTCAGCGGTGTTGAGTGAACGAGGATTCGCGTACTCTTCCAAATCTTCCGGCCCATTGTGCGATCCCCTTCTGGCGGCCTCCACCATTTTCTTGCTGACGACAACGCCGTTTGTGATGAGCGCTAACCCAACAAACAGAGGGATCACTCCAGCAACCCAAAGACGACTAAGAATCTCGGCGGCGTCTTGGGAGACTTTGCTGCTGGCGATCAGGCCACCCATAAAGACAAACAAAAAAATTGCCAGCGCGATCCCCACGCTACTAACAATTACGCCCGCTTTGATTTCATTATACCGTTTAATCTCGGGCGTGATCCCGAGCTGCCGTTTAATCTCTTCCTTGCGTCTTTTCTTTTCATCGGCAGAGAGAAACATCTCCTGAACCCAGGTCTTGCTCCAGTCGAATTTCTCCTCTGGTTCACGCGCTCCAACTGCCTGCATTACCGCATGCAGATTTACGCCGCAAACTTTGCAGAACTTCAGGTCTTCATTCTGAGTAGAGCCACACTGTGGACAGAACATAATACTCCTCTCGAATTGCTTAATAGCGGATACGACGATGATCCTCCCGAAGTTCAGGGCTTCCCGTCACAGGTGTTTAGAATACAAACTTTAGTTTGCCCGCCGCGCACGAAGCACGAAGCACGAACGCTCAACGCTCAACGCCCTACGCAAGGCGCAAGACGCAAGGCGCAAGACGCAAGGCGCAAGGCGCAAGACGCAAGGCGCAAGACGCAAGGCGCAAGACGCAAGGCGCAAGCTAAAGCTTGGACTCTAAACACCTGTTCGCTACGTACCGCGCTTTTAGCTGCTGATTGGCACATCGGCGACCACCTCAGTGCCGGAGCCTTCACTACTGTGGATTGTCAAGGTACCACCAATCTGTTCGGCGCGCTCTCGCATACCAATCAATCCGAAGTGTCCAGCGCGGCCATTGCCTGTTGCTCGATTGTCAAAACCAAGCCCATCATCTCGAACACTGAGTTGCACTCGCCGGGCGCCGAACATCAGCTTGACAAAGATCCGTTTGGCTTGGGCATGTTTCACGGCATTGTTAATTGCCTCTTGCCCGATGCGCAGCAAATTGTCCTCAACCAATCGCGCCAACGGCCGGAAAGTGCCGTTGACTTCAACCTGTGGCTCGATAGCAGTCTCATTCGTCAATCGTCGAGCAGTTTCACTCAACGCCGTGGGCAGATCGTTTTTTTCCAGGGCCGGGGATCGCAAATCCCAAACATAGCGGCGGGCCTCTGCAATGCCGTGGCGAACCTGCTGGCGGGCGCGATCCAGATGAGTTCGGGCTGCCTCAGCCTCGGGCGGCATGGTGCGTGAAACTACCTCCAGTTGCACGGAAATCCCTGACATCTCCTGGGCCAGGTTGTCATGAATCTCGCGGGCGATGCGGGTCCGCTCAGCCAGCACAGCCCCGAACTGCACTCGCATCCGCCGCATACGGAGCCGAAATAGCAGCCAGGCGAGGATGCCCAGGCCAAGCACGAGCACCGCGTAAAACCAGTAGGTCTGGTAGAAGTATGGCTTCAGGTAAAGGCCGAACGTAGCACCCGTTTCGTTCCACACGCCATCGTTGTTACTGGCAATGACATGAAACTTATAAGCTCCGGGGCGCAGGTTGGTGTAGTAAGCAACGCGCCGCGTACCACTGTCGATCCAGTCGTTGTCAAAACCTTCCAGTTTGTATTTGAACCTGACTTTTTCCGGCGCTACGAAACTTGGCGCTGTGTAATACAAGTCAAACCGGGTGGTGCCCTGGGGCAATTCTATGCCATTGGTCGGCGCAAATGATTTGTCGTCGATAAGTATTTGCTCGACCACAACCGGCGGCGCTTGGCTGTTGATTGTTATTCTTTCCGGGTCGATCATCGCGACCCCTTTGATGGTCGGAAACCACAGCTTTCCGTCGCTACTTCTCCACCCGGCCGGATCGCCCCCGCCGCTACACTCGCGCGTCATCATGCCGTCAGCGGTTCCGTAAGCCACTGGCGCGATTGATGACACTCTCCCGTGAGCAAACTCGTCGAGCTTTTTTTTGCTAACGTGAAAGATACCTTTGCGACAACTCAGCCAAAGGTTACTGCGGCTGTCTTCAAGGATTCGATACACAACATCATCAAGCAGACCATTGCGCGTGGTGTAGGCGGTAGCCTTCCCGTCCTTCATGCGATTCAAACCGCCGCCATTAGTACCGATCCAGAGCGTTCCATCCGAGTCTTCGTAAAGGGCGATCACGGCGTCGCTTGAAAGTCCGTCCTTGGTTGTAAAGGTCGCAAACTCGTCGTTGGTGAACTTGCTCAAACCACCGAGGGTGCCAATCCACAGGTTTCCTTTCGCATCCTCATAAAGTGTAGTAATCAGATCGTTAGGCAGACCGTCAACCTCGGTGAAGGTTCTGAAAACTCCATCTTTCATTCGGGTGAGGCCTCCGCGAGTGCCAATCCAGAGATTGCCGCGACGATCGGCATGGATCGATCTAACATCGTTGTTTGCCAGGCCGTCAGCCGAAGTGTAGGTAACAAACTTTCCCTGGTTGAACCGATTCAAGCCGGCCGGCGTTCCAACCCAGAGATTTCCCGCACTGTCGCCGGCCAGGGCGAGGACCACGTCGCTGGAGAGTCCATCGCGGGTCGTGTAAACGCTGAGCTTGCCATCCTTCAGCAGATTCAAGCCGCCGCCGTCAGTCCCGATCCATGTATTGCCCTGCCGGTCTGAAAAGATCGACTTGACCAAGTCGTTAGAGAGACCGTTCTTTAGAGTGTAGGTGGTGAATTTTGTGTCCTTCAGAAGATTGATTCCGCCAGACTCCGTGCCCACCCACAGGTTGCCCTCCAGGTCTTCGAGGAGGGAGAGGATCGTGCTGGTTGCGAGAACATCGCCGGAATTGAAAGTGGTGAATCGGCCATCGGTGAAGCGACAGAGCCCACCGGCTGTTCCGATTAGAAGACCACCATCTCGGTCTGCCTGTAAGGAAATTATTCTGTCGTTCGGCAGACCGTCTCGCGTTGTGAAGACGGTGAAGCGGCCGCCGTTGAATGAGGTCAGGCCACTTAGAGATCCGAACCATAAACGGCCGGCTCGGTCCTGCTGAATTGACCTGACGCTATTACTGCCCAGGCCGTCGCGGACCGTATACTGCGTAAACTTGTCGTCCTTAAGTCGTCCTACACCGTAAGGCGTGGCGATCCAAAGCGCCCGGTCAGCATCTTCGAACAACGCCTGGATGCTACCACCGACCAACCTCTCCTTCGTCGTGAACGTAGTGAGGCCGCCACTTTTGAAGAGACCCAGTCCGTTAGCGGTAGCGACCCAAAGATTTCCGTCATGATCCTCACAGAGGGCTTGGATGGTATCGCCGGGAAGTCCCTCATTGGTGGTGAACGGTGTAAACTTACCATCCAGCATTTGGATGAGGCCTTCAGCGGTGCCGATCCATAACGAGCCTCGCCGGTCTGCCAACAGCGTTCGAATATAATTGCTCTTAAGCTGCGGAGTATTTTGCTTGTCGAAAACGGTGAATCTTATGCCATCGAAACGAGCCAAACCCTCCTCGGTACCGATCCAGACGTAGCCATCTTTGGTTTGCGCGATTGAGTGAACGGTGTTTTGCGGCAAGCCGTTCTCAGTGAGCCAAACTTCACGTGTAAACTGAGCGAGTTCTCTCCGCGAGTCGAGCGCGAAGGCGGTGACACTGCCGCTCAGCAGCA
>DATKIS010001093.1:0-4023 GCA_035543975.1 Pyrinomonadaceae bacterium | reverse complement strand
ATGTCGCACCGCAGACGGCGGTGGAAGAGGTGCTGGCCGGGATCTGGGGCGAGGTGCTGAAGGTGGCGGCAGTGGGGCGCGGGGAAAACTTCTTCGCCCTCGGCGGCCACTCGCTCTTAGCCACTCAGGTCGTCTCGCGCGCGCGTGAGGCGTTTAATGTTGATGTATCTCTGCGCAAGCTCCTTGAGCAGCCGACGCTAATCCGTTTTGCCGAATCCGTCGAGCACGCTTTGCGAGAGAGCCTGGGGGTTGAAGCCCCACCAATTCGTCCCGCTGACAGACAGCAGGTGTTACCGCTCTCCTTTGCGCAACAGCGACTTTGGTTTCTCGATCAATTAGAGCCGAACAGCTCTTTCTACAATATTCCGGAAGCCTTCATTCTGCGAGGTCAATTGGACCTCAAAGCGTTGGAGCAAACATTGAGCGAGATTGTGCGTCGTCATGAAGTGCTGCGCACAACCTTTGCCAATGCCGGAGGACGTCCTCAACAAATCATTGCTCCGCCACAGTCTTTGAAGCTCAAGCTGGAATACCTCGACCATTTCCCCGCGGATGCGCGCCTGGCGGAAGCGATGCGATTGAGTGAGGAAGAGTGGCGCCGGCCTTTCGATCTGAACACAGGTCCACTGCTGCGCCTCAGGGTGCTACGGCTGGATCAGGAACAGCACGTCGTACTGATGACCATGCATCACATCGTGAGTGACGGATGGTCCACCGGAGTATTGATGCACGAAGTGTTCACGCTCTACCACGCCTTCTCTTGTGGTGAGCCGTCGCCATTGCCGGAGTTGGAGATCCAATACGCCGATTTTGCAGTCTGGCAGCGCGAGTGGTTGCAAGGTGAAGTCCTGGAACGGCAACTGGCTTACTGGCGCAAACAGTTGAGCACGCCTTTGCCAGTGCTCGATCTTCCCACTGATCGACCGCGTCCAGCGGTGCAGACTTTTCGTGGCGCAAGTTCTTCATTCGAGCTGCCTGACGAGATCATGGCGCCGCTTAGATCTCTAAGTAGCAAGCACGGCTGCACGCTGTACATGACCTTGCTCGCCGCCTTCCAAGCCTTGTTGTATCGCTACTCGGGACAAGACGAGATTGTCGTGGGCACCGACATAGCCAACCGCAATCATGCCGAGATCGAGCCGCTCATAGGGTTCTTCGTAAACCAACTCGTCCTGCGAACAAACCTCTCGGGTGGTCCATCATTCACAGAGTTGTTGAAACGCGTGAGAGAGGTTGCCCTCGGCGCGTATGCGCATCAGGATGTGCCGTTTGAGAAGCTGGTCGAAGAACTTCAGCCGGAACGTGATTTGAGCCGTTCACCACTGTTTCAAGTCAAGCTCGTACTGCAAAACGCGCCGCAAGCAGCTGGCATGGAGATCCCCGGGCTGAAATTGCAACAAATGTGGGGCGAGCGTACGACCGCGAAGGTCGATCTCCTGATGACTCTCGCGGAAACGGGCGACGGCGCACTCGGCACGCTGGAATACAACACCGATCTTTGGAACGCTGAGTCGATCGATCACCTCCTGGAACACTTCCTCAATCTGCTGCGATCCATTGGCGCCGACTCTGCCCGCAGCGTAGACGAGCTTGCGCTCATCGGCGAGTCTGAGTACCAAACCCTCTTGCGGTGGAATGAGACGACGGTTCAATTTCCGGAAAATGATCTGCTGCACGGCCTCTTCGAGGCGCAGGTTGAACAGACGTCCGAAGCCATTGCCGTGGTTTACGGGGACGAGGAACTCACTTATCGAGAGCTGAACGAGCGGGCAAATCAGTTGGCCCATTACCTGCGATCACTCGGCGTCGGCCCGGAAATTCTTGTCGGCATCTGTCTCGATCGTAGTGTTGAATTAGTTGTTGCTCTCTTAGGCGTGCTCAAGGCCGGCGGTGCTTACGTGCCGCTTGATCCCGGTTACCCGACCGAACGATTAAGCTTAATGTTCGAAGATGCAGGCCTGTCCGTATTCCTGACTGACTCCAACAAGGCGGAGGGGTTGCCCTCTCATTGGGGATTCACTGTATGCATCGATACGGACTCGCAGTCGATCTCGGCTTGCACCAAGACGAACCCCGATCTGATCAACGAAGCGGAGAATGCTGCCTACGTTATCTTCACTTCGGGGTCGACGGGTCGACCGAAGGGAGCGGTGATAACGCATCGGGCGATCTGCAATCACATGCATTGGATGAACAGAGCTTTTCCACTAAGCGCTGATGATCGAGTGTTGCAGAAGACGCCCTTCAGTTTCGATGCCTCGGTGTGGGAGTTCTATGCGCCTTTACTAAGTGGGGCACAGTTGGTGGTGGCTACTCCCGGTTTGCAGCAGGATCCAGTGGCACTGGCGGAGGTTATCAACTGGCATAACATCGGGACGGTGCAAGTAGTGCCTACGCTATTGCGAGCGTTGGTGGCAGAGCTGGAAGGATGCAAAAGCTTAAAGCGATTGTTCGTAGGCGGAGAGCCGCTCACGCAGGAGTTGGCCAGGCGAGCCGCGGAAAAGAGCGGCGCAGTGGTTTACAACCTCTATGGACCAACCGAAACGGCGATTGACACGACCTTTCATGAGTCGCAGCCAAATGCAGAACAGCGAGTACAGGAGTTGATCGGAAGACCGATTGCCAACGCTGAAGTGTACATAGTGGACAAGTGCGGCGGGCTCGCACCTGTGGGAGTACCCGGAGAGTTGTGCATCGGGGGCACAGGAATAGGGCGCGGTTATCTGGGACGAGCACAAGAGACGGCGGAGAAGTTTGTGCCGCATGCGTTCACCGATCGGCCGGGAGCGCGGCTGTACCGCTCGGGAGATCTAGCGCGATATCTGCCAGACGGAAATATCGAGTTCATCGGACGGAGGGACACCCAGGTAAAGATCCGCGGACACCGTATCGAGTTAGGCGAAATTGAAGCGGTGCTTTTGGGCCATGGTGGGGCAAGAGAAGCAGCGATCGTAGTACGCACAGATGGTAATGAGCTTCAACGCCTGGTCGCGTATGTTTCGAGTGCTCCGGATTCCAACGCACTGAGCACGGATCAACTGCGGCAGTACCTCGAGGAACGCCTGCCCGACTATATGGTGCCGACCGCTTTCATAATCCTTGATGAATTGCCGCGAACGCCCAGCGGGAAAGCGGATCGGCGAGCGTTGCTTGAGGTCACAGCAAACCGCGACACCGCCACAAAAGACGACGACGAGCCAGGCACGTTAGTGGAAGAGCTAGTGAGCGGGATTTGGGCCGAGGTAATGCAGCTCGAGCGAGTGAGTAAGAATGAAAACTTCTTTGAATTGGGTGGCCACTCTCTTCTGGCAACACAAATCATCTCGAGGTTGCGAGAGGCTTTCGGCATTGACCTGGCGTTGCGCGTACTTTTTGAGCATCCCACCGTCTCCCGTCTCAGCCTGATCATAGAGGAAACTTTGCGTGAGTCTCAGGAATTGGTGACGCTTCCTATCGAGGTCGCCCCGAGAGAAGACGACCTGCCGCTGTCCTTTGCTCAACAGCGTCTATGGTTCCTGGACCAACTGGAACCAAACAGCTTCTTTTACAACGTACCCACCGCAGTGCGGCTGCAAGGGCGGCTCAACATTGAGGCATTGGAAGAGACGTTTAGCGAAATCATTCGACGCCATGAAATTCTACGTACGACGTTTAGCAGCGCGCAGGGCCGCCCGATACAGGTGATCGCTGCTCCGGCGAGGTTGCAGCTAACCGTCGAAGATTTCACTGGGCTCCAGGATGCCGAGCGCGAAAGCGAACTCGAGCGAGTGGCAACAGAGGAATCACGCCAACCATTCGATCTGCGCAATGGACCGTTGTTGCGCGCCAGACTGTTGGGCGTAAGTGAGGACGACCATGTCCTGCTCCTGACGATGCACCACATCATTAGCGACGGCTGGTCCATAGCCGTTCTCGTGCGAGAAGTGGGCCAACTGTACGAGCGCTTTCTGGCGCACGAAGAATCACACTTGCCTGATTTGCCTGTGCAGTATGCCGACTATGCGGTCTGGGAGCGGCAGTGGC
>DATKIS010001092.1:0-10573 GCA_035543975.1 Pyrinomonadaceae bacterium | reverse complement strand
AAACTGCTTGAGATCCCGGGGGGAAGTTGGAATTTCTTAGGGGTCGAGCTATTTGGAGCTATTTGAAAGGAGCAATTCCAGTTTACCTACGTCGCGATTGTGACTGTCGAGGGCGGCGAAAGTATCTGAAGTCTCTTCAAGCATTTGCTTGGTCATAGCAATCGAATCGCTCAGTTGTTCAAAGTCCAAAGCAGAAACTCGCTCCGGAGTCGGCAACGTCACCACCTGATCATTGACCAGTCCGAAGAAGTTCTCAATAGATTGCAGCTGGCCTTCAACCAGCTTTACTGAACGCTCAATATCCTGGAAAGCAGCTACTCGTCGTTTGAGGATTTCGACGTTGGATTGTTGAATCCGTCGCTCGCGATCGTCCTTTGAATACTCAACCGAACGCTCTGCCTGGACTAGCTGGTTTTGTACCGCCTGGCGATTGATTGAACGAAGGTGGTGCTTGCGACGCCGGTAAACGTCCAGGAGATCGACAAAGTCTTCCCAACGTTGATCAAGGCTTTGAATGTTCGAGGGGATCTGCTTGGCGTTGGTAAATTTTTTGTAGTTTGAATAGATCTGGTTCTTCATCCAGCGCAGATACTCGACGGCCTCGCGT
This sequence comes from Pyrinomonadaceae bacterium, assembly GCA_035543975.1. GTDB lineage: Bacteria > Acidobacteriota > Blastocatellia > Pyrinomonadales > Pyrinomonadaceae > PSRF01. The sequence continues at coordinate 9,966 of DATKIS010001092.1, read as the reverse complement.
TCGCGAGGATCAAACTGCTTGATGGCGGCTTCGCGCTGCTGGTCGCGCAGTTTTAGCAGCCGCTGCTTCTCGCGGCGGTCTACCAGACGTCGATACATTGAGTTAGCTGGCACAGTAACTAGAAAAACGGTTTCAGCGGCAAGGGCGGCCGCGAGCACGGTCACATCTTGAAAGTATGCGGCACCAATTCCAAAAGTCGCCAGTCCCCAAAAATTCAAGGGTTCCTTGAACGCCTCTTTCAGATACTTGAAGTCGAACTTAGGGAACTCGGCCATAACCTTGAACAACTAGAATACCAACATCCGGAATCTACAAACAGAAGAACGAGCTCAATTAGTCCGACTTCCGTTATTGACAACTTTCTCGTTCTGCTCGCTACCACTCGTCTCGCCCCTGGCAGGCAACGCCTGGGTCGCAGCACTCCCCGATGGCAAAAGTCCCATCTCCTGTTTATAGGCCAGCAGTTTGTCCTGCAGTTGCATATCCATCGCTTCTCGCTCGATATCCTGCATCTGGTTGTCGACTGAGGCGGAACCGAGCTGCAACTTTGCCTCGGCGGCGGCGGCACGGCGGTCGATCTTGTCGCGCATCTCATTGAAGGTCGAAGCGTCATCCCCAATCTGGAACGACTCCATCGTCTGCGCAAGCTGTTCCTGCAATCTAGCCTGCTTCGACTGATTGATCAGCTGCATCGCCTCAGCGGTGCGCCGCTGCATCTGCAGCACGTAATTGTCACGCGCTTTGAGCGCCTGCTTGGATGCCAGCGTGGCGTGTTCAAGCTGCTGCGATGTTTTCTGCAGGTCCATTTGGGCCTGTTGGAGCTGGCCGATATAGGCAGTGGCGATGTCGTCGCGGCTTAACTTCACCGAAGCACGAATCTTCGAATCGAGATCCACAACCTGCGCTTCGAGGCGTTCCTTGCTTTTTGCCAGCAGCTTTTCAGTAGCCATCACCTGCGCAACGGAGTTATTCAGCTCCGGCACACGGTCCCGCATGTCCCTGATGGTCTGCTGCAATATGAGTTCAGGGTTCTCGGTCGTCTCGATAATTCCACCAAAGAGTGCTCTTATCGAGCGACTAAGTCGGCTCAGGAGTCCCATTTTAGCCTCAATCCTCCAGCGAATCGGATGTTAGAGCGTGTCAGCCTTGACGCCTTTCGTTACTTCTGTCCGCCCGCATGTGTTTGTACGATGAATAACTTCGAAGGGTTCAAAATACGACGGCCCAAGTGAAACGGAGTATAACAGTAGACAGCGCTGCCTTCCAGAACGGGCGGACGCTCGCTAGTTGCGGCCTCGTCAAAGCAGCGGAGTTAGCTAAAAGTCCCACTAGTAGAGTTTGTCCTCCGACCCGCTTGACCTACCAATCTCATTAAACCGCCCGATATCCCGTCGATATTGCATGCCCTCCCATTGAATGGGTTCAATCGCACTGTAAGAGTTGGCGAGCGCCTCGCTCAGGGTCTCCCCTAACGCGGTTACCCCTAGAACTCGCCCCCCCGAGGTTACGAAACGCCCGCCGTCGGATTTGGAAGTACCGGCATGAAATACCTGCAAATCGTCGCGGCCGTTAGTCCCGTCCAGGCCACTGATCGGACATCCGGTTTGGTAACTACCAGGGTAGCCTTCACTCGCCAGAACTACGCAGGCAGACGCTTGATCACTCCAGCGAACATCAATCTCTCTCAAATTGCCGTTTACCAGCGACTGGAAGATGCTGAAAAGGTCCGAATTCAGTCTCATCAGGATGGCTTGAGTTTCAGGGTCGCCAAAACGCACGTTGTATTCAAGCACTTTTGGACCGTCGGCAGTCAGCATCAACCCGATGAAAAGAATGCCCCGAAAGGGAAAGCCCTCCTCGGCAGCGCCTTGGAGAGTCGGCTCGACGACCTCGCTGAGGATGCGGGAAAGGTTGTCTTCATCCAGAACCGACGCATCAGTGATCGCGCCCATTCCCCCGGTATTTGGTCCCGTGTCATTCTCGCCGATCCGTTTGTGGTCGCGTGCAGCCGGCATGACTGCGTAATCGCGGCCGTCTGCAAACAACAAGACCGACACTTCCCTGCCCTTTAGTTCTTCCTCGAGCAGAATGTGGCTCACGGCGTCTGCAGAGACTAACGCGCCACTCGCCAACTTGGTCACAGCATCTTCGGCCGCAGCTCGGGAGGGCGCGACTATGACGCCCTTGCCGGCCGCTAGACCGTCAGCCTTAACGACCACGGATGCCTCAGGCGGACCAAATCTTCCCCCTCGCAATTCTTCAATGGCACTGGCTGGTGAACTAACCACGCAATAATCGGCCGTCGGTATTTGATGCCGGCGCATGAAGTCTTTGGCGAATCCCTTGCTCGACTCCAATCGAGAGGCTGCGCGCGACGGCCCCATAATCTTGAGACCACTCCGCTGAAATTCATCGACAATGCCCTCCGCCAGTGGCCCTTCGGGACCTACAATCGTTAAGTCAATCTGGTTACTGTGGGCAAATTCAATCAACGAAACGTGGTCTGTGGGAGCGATTGGAACACACTGGGCCACGCCTGAGATTCCACCATTCCCGGGTGCACAATAAAGATCCAATGGCACCATAGAAGTTCGCTTCAAGGCCCACAGAATAGCGTGCTCTCGACCTCCCGATCCAATAACCAACACTCTCATCCTCAAGACGACTCCTCAGTCATTTCATCGGCAGTGATTTCCCTTTAGCGCAAAGGGGTTTTTTCCTTGACACAATTTCGCCATAGTTATACTTTTTCCGCATCCGCACCGCCTGTTCGAGGGCAGCAACGACGCTCACCCCGATACTCGCCAGGAAAAACGGCGGCTCCTTTTCAACATACGGGCAGTACCGCTTACGAGTGGCTCAGCCATCTACAAGCACTTCGATCGACCCAGGGAGAGCTGATCATGTCAGACGTGGAAGTAATCGGCGAGTTAGAGACAACGTCCGAGCCCGCACATCCAGAGCATCCAGATCGCACCATCAAATGCGTAGACTGTAATGAGAGTTTCATCTGGACGTCCGGCGAGCAAGCATTCTTCCATGACAAGGGACTAAAGAACGAACCAAAGCGTTGCAAGCCTTGCAAGCAAGCTAAGAATGAAAGACTGGCCGCCATCACCGCCGCACAAACCTCAGGGGTGAGACAACGGATCGAGGTTTCAGTCCAGTGCGCGCAATGTGGACAGCAAACAACGGTTCCGTTTTATCCCTCGCAAGGCCGACCGGTTTACTGTCGCTCCTGCTTTCTTGCCGGCCGCACTACTCAAAGCAACGGCACTGCGAACGCCTGAAGTTCTCTCGGAAATTCGCTCCCGCTTGGCGTGATCGTCTCACAATACAGCGCTCCTCGCCTCAATCAATATAAGAGTTCTCTTAGAGCGTAATCGTCAGCCACCTACGTGGACTATCGGCCGCCTGTTTGGGTCCTTTTCCGCCTGTCGCAATACCTCGTGAGTAACCGGCGCAGTATCTCCCTCCCCGAAAGCTATGTACTTCAGGAGATATGAAAGCGGATTGCCCTCGCTCCAGCCAAAGTAGACGTGGGGGAGTTTACCCGTTTCATCGCGCAGGAATAGCAGGAAAGCCGCGATAGCATTGGGCACCGCCGGCGAAACCGCCCGCAAGACGCGGAAACCGTCTACCCGTTCCCCATAAATTTGCAGCACACCTGAAAACTCTGAAGCGTCGCCGGGCGTAACTTCGAAGAAAAGGATCGGCTCATCGCCGGGGATGTGATTGTCGGTTCGCTTCTCCCTCTCCTTGATCTGGTATTCAAGCACATCCCCCGTGTCCCGCCGGTTCGCGATAATTCGAACCGTCCCGACTGCAGCGCGGCGGACAAACTCCCGGGCCACGTCGTCCAGCTCAACGTGCTCAACTCTAAGTTCCGTCGAACGCCAAACCCGCGAAACCAGGGAGGCCGCAACTATCGCCACAATAAAGAAGGAAGCGATCTTGATGCCCTCGGGGCGCTCATGAATGTTTTGGATGGTCGTGTAGATGAATACGATGGCGATCAGCAAAAACGAAATCCAGTGTTTTCCGCGCTTGCGCATCGCCAGCGTGACCGCTATCGCGGCCGAACTCATCAACACCAAAACACCGGTCGCATAAGCACCGCCCTGAGCGTCTACGTCAGCGTTGAAAATCACGGTTACCGCAAGAGCAATAACGGTAAACACCAACGCCAGGGGCCGAGTAGCTCGCGCCCACTGGGGTGCCATTCCATACCGCGGCAGGTAGCGAGGGACAATGTTGAGCAGGCCCGCCAGTGCGGAGGCTCCGGCGAACCATAGAATCGCGATCGTACTGAGGTCGTAGGCTGTGCCGAAGATATCGCCGAAGAAGTGATGGGCGAGATAGGCAATAGCGCGCCCGTTGGCCTCGCCTCCCACCTGAAACTTCTCCGCCGGAATAAGTGTCGTCGTAACGAGACTGCTCGTAATGAGCATGACGCTCATGATCAGTGCGGCCCCGAGTAAGAGCTTTCGGGTGTTTCGAATTCGGCTCTCGAGCAACCTCTCAGTGCGCGGTTGGGCAGGCGCGCCGGTGCGGGTGGAATGTATGTCCTCCCAATCATCCTCAGTTAGGTCTTCTTCACCCTCAACCAGCGGCATCACAGCTACGCCCGTTTCAAAACCCGAAAGGCCCAGGGCAAGTTTGGGAAAGAGGATCAGCGAGACCCCCACGATCAGCCATGCGTTGCCATTGACCCGGGGATGTTGAAACAGCGCCTGTTTCCATTCGGGAAAGTGATAGGCGTGCGTAAGCAGTTCGTATAAACCAAAGCCTACGACTATTACGTTTAGCACGAGATAAGTTCCGACCAAAATGACGGCAATGCCGATAGCTTCCTTAAAGCCGCGCAGAAAAACTGCGCCCAGCAGCGCTACCAGGACAAGGGTTGTTCCGACCTGGTGCTTTAGCAATTCAGGCGTGAAAGGGTTCTCAATGATGTGCGCCGTCGCATCCGCAGCCGAGAGGGTAATGGTGATGACGAAATCCGTGGCCACGAACCCCAGCAACACCAGCACGAAAAGCTTGCCCTTCCAGCGCGGCAGCAAGTGCTCCAGCATCGAGATCGAGCCTTCACCGTGTGGACTCTCAGCCGCCACGCGATTGTAAATTGGCAAAGCGCCAAAGAGAGTGAGCGAAACAAGAATCAGCGTAGCTACTGGAGAAAGCGCTCCTGCCGCCAGGAAAGCTATTCCGGGCTGGTAACCAAGCGTCGAGAAATAGTCGACGCCGGTAAGACACATCACTTGCCACCAGGGGTGTTGTCTATGCGGGGATTGGTCCGGAGAGTCTTTGTCTCTCTCTCCTCGATATAACCAGAGCTTGAATCTTCGACGTGCGGTCTTACTGGTGAAACGCTTCGGCATGCTTAGACTAGCTTTCGGTAGAGTTGAATCGCTGACCCAACGCTACGCTCTTTTCTCCGCAAATCCCCTAAAAACACGAAAAGGCATGGAGCGATGTGCTCCACGCCTAAATGAGATCGCGGCACTGCCCTTCCGATTGGCCTACGAGGTTAGCTGACGGGCTTGAACTGGAAGTGTTCGACGCGAGCCCTACAATAAGCCCTCGCGATTCGCCCCGTGTTTCAATAATCCGAAACCTTGGTTCCCCCGCGTTGCGCGTGTCTTAAGACAGCGCAACTTCGGCAGACATTAAATTTTCAACAAACGGATACTACTCCTCTAACATCCTCGGATCAACTGACTAATCCACCTTGGATCAACTGACTAATCCGGCCAATTGATCCCTTACGTCTCATCCGCCAACGTGCACAACCGGACGACGTTCGGGGTCCTTCTCCGCCTGTCGTAAGACCTCATGCGTTACCGGCGCTGTATCGCCTTCGCCGAATGCGATGTACTTCATTAGATAGGAAAGCGGGTTGCCCTCGCTCCAGCCGAAATAAACGTGTGGCAGTTTACCGGTCTCATTTCGCAGGTAAAGGAGGAACGCGGCAATGGCATTGGGAACTGCTGGAGACTCAGTCCGCAGCACCTTGTAACCATCCACTTCTTCTCCTCTAATTCTCAGAATGCCGGAGAATTCCGAGGCATCACCGGGCGTCACTTCAAAGAAAAGGATAGGTTCGTCGGGGGGGATGTGATTGTCGTCCCGCTTTTCTTTTTCCTTAAGTTGGTACTCCAGCGGGTCGCCTGTGTCCACCCGGTTAGTGATGATCCGAATCGTACCTCGGGCGGCCGCACGAACAAATTCGCGAGCCATATCATCAAGTTCAATGTGCTCCACCCTCAGTTCAGTCGATCGCCAGACACGCGAAATCAGCGAGCTGATGATAATTACGACAATGAAGATGGCTGCAATCTTTAAGCCTTCGGGTTCCTCAATGATATTGACGATGGTGGTATAGCCAAAGATGAGAGATATGAGCATGAATGCCCACTGGATCTTTTCGCCGCGCCGGCGGGCCGCAAGAGTGACTGCTATAGCCGCTGAACTCATCAGGGCCAGGACGCCGGTAGCATAGGCGCCACCTTGCGCGTCCACGTCGGCCCGGAACAGGATAGTCACGATAAAGCAGATGAGTGTGAATACGGCCACCAAAGGCCGAGTGGCCCTGGCCCATTCCGGCGCCATGCCATACCGGGGCAGATAACGAGGCACAATATTTAGCAGGCCCGCCAACGCAGATGATCCGGCAAACCATAGGATAGAAATTGTGCTGAGGTCGTAGACGGTGCCGAAGATGTCTCCCAGGTACAGATGGGCTAGATAGGCCAGTGCCCGACCATTCGCCTTTCCGGCCTCGAGGGTCGCTGTTTCGGCGCGAAATTCTTCAGCGGGAATCAGGAAAGTAGTGCAGATACTGCTCGCCACCAGCAGGAAACTCATAATCACCGCCGCAGTTGTTAGTAGTTTTCGTGTGTTCTCTATCCGGCCACGTAATAGTTCCTGAGCTGAAGGATTGTCGCTCCTTCCGCTGCGAGTGGTGTGAATCGCCTCCAAGTCTTCTTTGTTAAGGTCCCGATCGCCACGGACCAGGGGCATGACCACAACGCCCGTTTCAAAACCCGATAGGCCAAGTGCCAGTTTCGGAAAAACAATCAAAGCGGTGCCAATCATCAAGAAAGGGCTGCGGTAGCTCTGAAAGAGTCCCGCTTTCCAACTCCCGACCAACGACGGATGATTGACGATTTCCGCAAGGCAAGTAACCAGAACGACGACGTTGAGCACCAGGTAAACCGCTACTAAAACAACTGCGATCCCAACGGCCTCCTTAAACCCTTTGAGGAAGATGGCCCCGAGTGCTGCAACCAGGAATATGGTTAAGCCGACCCGGTGGTGAAGGAACGCCAGATGATCGCTGACGAAGGGGTTCTCGATGATATGAGCCGTGGCGTCTGCCGCCGAAAGAGTGATCGTGATAATAAAACTCGTGGCCACGAATCCAAGCAACGCCAGAACAAACAACTTTCCCTTCCAACGAGAAAGCAAATTCTCCAGCATCGAAATTGAACCATCGCCATGAGGACTCTCAGCGGCGACGCGGCGATACATCGGCAATGCGCCAAATAGGGTGAGCAGGACCAGGACGAGGGTGGCTATCGGAGAGAGGGCGCCGGCGGCAATGAAGGCGATTCCGGGTTGATAACCGAGCGTCGAGAAGTAATCGACGCCTGTCAAACACATGACCTTCCACCACGGATACTGCTTGTGGTGAACGGCATCAGACGACTGACGCGTTTCCTTAAGTCCTCTGAACAACCAGAGCTTAAACTTTCGCCTTGCGTTCTCTGAAAAAACCATCGTGTTGGTTAGGGGAACGTACGGCTACTATATAAGAATGACTTCTCCGCCTGAATTTGATTTTGAAATTCTACTCTGAATCGAAGATACGTCAAGAAGCACCACCGAATTCCATTTCGGTGAAAACAAGTTCTCGATCCTGATCTTGATACTTTGCAGCGCCACGTTATTTGCAAAAAGCGGGGCTAAAAATAAAGCGGGCGGGGACCTCCCACAGTCCCCACCCTAAGGCCACGTGTCCTCACCCCACGCGACCGCTTCGTTCACCGGGGAGGTGAACGCAGGCGGATTATGCATCAGACCGATCAAACTTTCAACCAGCTCACACACAAAAATAAATTGAAGGTCTGAGGAGGAAGGGGCGAGTAGTATTTTGCACAACTGAGGCGGATGCCAAACAAAAAGTGGGGTATTTGGCCACGCCCACAATTACGATTTTTTGGATCCGAAGGTCGAGGTAATGCCGCTGCCAATCGCTGCGGAATCGTTGGTAGTCGAGTCGATCGAGGAGTTGTCGGCGGCTTCAAGATCAGCCATGGCCACGACAACCAGCAGAGCCGTTACTCCAAGCGTAGCGAGGATGTAGAGCACTGCGGTCATCTCTTTGTAGATCAACGTAATCGTTATGACCGCCAGCAATCCAGTCCAGAGGATCGTAATCAACTTCCGTCGTCGTTGGTCGGAGGCTAAATTTCTTGTTCGGTTCATACTATAAATCCAATCTCGCTACTTGAGTCGTTAGAAAATTGAAATGCTCGTTGTCAGTACCGGGCGCAGACTATCGAATCACTGTGGTCCGGGGCGCAGGCCTGCTGCTGGCCGCAGTCAATACACCGGGCACAGTGCCGGTGACCAGGCCCATCAACGTCTCGCCGATCCTACCGCGGGAGAGAATTCCCGCTTCCGGCACGTCAACCTGATCGAACGCCTGCAAAACGACGTCTGGCTTCTGATTCTTTTTGATGGCTGCGTAATCTACGCGAATTACTTCCGGCGTCTGGACTCCGGGTTTTACCCGGTAAATCCAGACATCGTTGTTTTTTGCTAGTTTGGTGGTCCCGCCCACGGTCGCCAGCGCCCTACTCAACGTCAGATTGTCGGTTAGGTAAATCGCTTGAGGAGCAAAGACGCTACCCGTTACGTAAACCGGCTCGGCTTCGGTAACGACTACCAGGTCGCCGGGCCGAATGACGGGATTCGCTTCCGAGCGGCCGGCCTTGAGGTCGGCAATCTTCACCACTTCGAGCGGCGACTTCTCGTCGTCTGCAGGTTGGGCGGTAGGTTCACCCGGCTGCGGACACATCGGCGGCTCGGTATGAAGAATCTGAATTGTGCCGGAAGCTCTCTCCGTGAAGCCTTCTGCCTGAGCCATCAACTCGTTCAGCCGAACCTTGCGCAGCATGGTAACTCGCGTCGGCTGCCGCACAGCACCGGTGATAGTTGCCGGCGGACGGCTTTTCATTTCAGTGATCCGCACGCTGACTTGTGGATTCTTGATGTATTTGGAAAAAGCTTTGGTAATGTCTTTCTGAACTTCCCGCTCGTTCCGACACTTTGCCACAATCGGGCTCTCCAAAAACGGTAGCGAAGTGATGTTGCCGTCGCTATCGACCTCCACCAAAGCGTTCAGGTCAGACTGGAAAAGAACCCGCACATCCAACACGTCGCCCGGGCCGAGCAGGTAGTTTTTGATACCCTGAGTATCGATAGATAATGCGCTGGAAAACGATGGACTCGGTGTCTGAGGAGCACCTTGCTGCTGTTGGGGTCTAACTACGGCCGGAGAAACTACGCTCAGAAGGGCGACTATGGCTAAAGCTCTTTTCATATAAAACCTCAAACTTAAGTTATTAACCTCGTTAAAGATGTCGCCGAGGTCGGAATCGATGCCTTTGTTTCTCGAAGTCACCGACTACGGCTCCTTTATCCGTGAAACGTCGGCGCTTCGTCTTTGAGCCGACCGGCGCTGCGCGCGCGTTTTTCGGCTGGATTTGCCCACCGTCCCGGGCACCACAAAACCCGTGAATAGCAAGTTGCAATGATTGCATAAAAGGTGGCGAATTCCAACCATGCGCAGAAACCAAGGCGTAGGCTGGTAGCCTTTTCTAATGCTTGAACTGCGACATTTAGGACACTTCTGAGAAATCATTACGGAGCCCTTTCGTGAGGTTTGGCTTCCTCGCT
>DATKIS010001091.1:0-4992 GCA_035543975.1 Pyrinomonadaceae bacterium | reverse complement strand
CAAACTTCGGCATTCCATCGCCTCCGTCAGTGATCTGTTTGACGAATTCTGCATCGTCGTGTTTAAGGGCGTGGCCTTCGCGCAAACTCGGGACTTTCAGGGTGGTGCCGTCTTCCAGTTTCACCGGTCCCCCAGTACCGTCACGCGCATGACACGAGATGCATTCTTTTGCATAGATGACCCTTGCAGCCGCAGATTCGTCATGCGACTGCGACGGGTTGGCCAGGACACCGGATTGCCCACCAGGCTTAGCTTTACCAGTTGAAGATCTGTCGGTTTTCGAACAACCCACCACCAACAGCAAAGTAGCCGCTAACAGCAGCGTCAGCTTTCGCAAAGTCATACGTGGCGTCATCCCTGATTTCCTTCACCGGATTCAACTAGATCAAAACTCGGCGAGTATAGCCCAGTGATCGCTTGAATGAAATTCGGCAGGCACAGATGTTCGTGGGTCAGTTTCATAAAAGGGAATCGGTGCCATCACAGAACCGAGCGCGGTAGCGGCGGATATTAGAGTCCAGTTTCTATCACTCGAACGGATTTCATCGGGTTATTGGAAGTCAACTCTGGATCCGGCGCTACCGCGCTCGGTTCTGTAATGCAACGTCGAGGTTAGTCAAACTAAACTGACCCACTACTGGCAGTTTTGTAGTTTCGCTCTCCAGCCCTTAGCGACTCTTCGCAATCTTTGCGGTTATCGGGTTATCACGCACGTTTCGGTCTCAGTCTGCCCTCCCCGGTTGCAATCACACGAGGGACTGGGCAGAATACTTGCGCGTCAACAGTTCATCGCCTCTATTACCAGGCGAAATTCTCTTCACACTCTAGAGGTTACGGCACATGGCTACGGAAAAGGATCAAGGCAGTGCAACCCGAGGCTCACTGAGACTGGCCCCGAATTGCATTGAGCTCGAGGAACAGAAGGCGAAGTTGCCACGGCAGTTTGTAAACTTCACTTTCTACCACGCGCGTCCGGAATGGCGTCTCCTGGCAGAAGCTGAGAAGAAGAATTGTCGAGAAGAGTTTGTTGAGACGGTGCAGGAGTTTAGCCGCCAGTTGCTGGTGCACACTTACTCTACTATCGGCTTGCGCACGAATGTGGATTTCATGATTTGGCGCATTGGCTACGAACTGGATCCGATTCAGGAAATGACCTCCCGGCTGAATCACACCCAGATGGCCAAATACCTGGAGCCGGCGCAATCATTCCTGTCGATGACGAAGCGTTCGATGTATATCGACAAAGACAATCCAGACCACGTGGAAGATCGGCTACACATAGTCCCGGGCAAGTCTGATTACCTTTTCGTTTATCCTTTTGTGAAAACCCGTGAGTGGTATACCCGCACTGCCGACCAGCGTCAGGAGATGATGGACGAACACATCCGAATCGGATCCAAGTATCGCTCGGTCAAGCTCCACACCACCTACTCATTTGGTTTGGACGATCAGGAATTTGTGGTTGCCTTTGAGACTGACCACCCCGCGGATTTTCTGGATTTAGTGCAGGAGTTACGCGAAACCAAAGCGAGTTCCTTTACCCTGCGTGACACGCCGATGTTTACCTGCCGCCGACGTTCACTGGCCGAATGCCTGGAAGCGCTTGGCTAACAATGGGCGGGAGAGTTTACTCCAGACTTTAACGCCGACGTCCTCAGCCTTCTCGTCCTTTTCTACCAGTTCCCGATTGCTCCAGACCACTAGCCATCCGCCTGGCTGCAGCGACGCCGGTGACGCGACGCTGCAGGGCCGCATCGCCGAGCTGGGTTTGACCAGTCAACGTCAGCAACTTAATGACGGCGCGGCAGACTTCCACATTTTCGTGCTCCTCAATTGCCCTTACCAACGGTTGGACCTCACCAGCTTTCGCCATCGTAAAAAGAAGCAGCAATGCATTGTAGGTGACTTCCCGATTGTCACCGACCAGGTTATCAATCGCCTCAACCGCCATTCCCGACGCTGCGATTGCAGTTCCAATATTTCGCCGGCGTTCGGCAGAGCCTTCTTCCAGCGCCCGGTTAAAGAGGTCAACCGATCGGCCGGGCTCGCGATCGCGCAACGCACGGGCGGCGGCATTGCGAACGTTCTGAGAAGGATCGTCGAAAGACTTGGTAATCAACTCGAAGGCATCCGGCGATTCTGATCGGGCCAGCTCAGCCACGGCGGCAGCTCGTTTATATGGGTCGACACTGGTGAGATAAGTCTGGATGGTCGCACTCGCTCCGGTCGTAGGCTGATCGACTTCAATCGCCGGTGCACCACTGCTTTCATCACTCCATAGCGCAGGCTCACGGTGTTCTTCGGCATACTGGGAGCCGGTGGGAGTTTCAACCATATGACGGTCGACTGAGTCTTCATCCGTCGTCACTTGCTGGTTAACTTCGCTGGCATCCTGAGGTCCGCTCAGTTCAGGCTGATTGGTTTCGTCCGACTGAAGCCGTTCCTTTTGTTGCTGAAACAATCCCTGCGCCTGCGTCCGTTGGAGCGCGGCTACCTCCAATCGAGGCCGCTCCACTTCTTCGAGCCTGCGGAATTGTTCGATCTCATCCTTGATGCGTTTTTCCTGTTCAGCTCGGGCCTGGGCATCAATCGCGGCCGTTCGCCGAACTGATTCCAGCTTCGCCAGTATCTTCTGCTCTTCCAGCGCACGCATATGTGCCTCCGCTTCGACTCGCTGAACTTTCTCCGCCACGAGCCGGTAGACATCTTCTGATTTCCGCCGGCGGGCCTCCGCTTCTTCGATCCGTTTACGGGCCTCGGCATCGGCGATCCGCAAACTATCAACCTGGTTCCGCACGTGCTTCTCTTCCTCCACCCGTTGCTGCGCGGCAATTTCGGCGTTCCTGCGAAGGAGGGCTAACTCTGTGCGTAGCTTCTCTTCATGTTCGGCCTGACTCCGCACCTCATCCTCCAAACGTCGCTGTTCGTCCTGGGCGCGCCGGCGGGCCTCTTCGAGCAGGCGTTGCTGCGTTTTGACTTGCTCGCGAAGGTCCGCCTCGAGCTGCAGTCGCTCGGCTTCAATTCGCGCGTTTGCTTCCTCTTCGGCTCGAATGCGCGCCTGGGACTCCTGTAGTCGAGCGGCATCTTCCTCAGCCTTCTTGCGCGAGGCTTCCACTTCCGTACGACGCGTCGTCACTTCGGCGCCCACCAGGCGCAGGCCCTCAAGTTCATGGCTCAACTGTGCATGGTCGGCACGGTTTCGTTCTTGCGCTTCACGGATGCGCTCCGACTCAGCCCGGCGAGCCGCTTCGGCTGCTTCCAGTTGGGCACGCTCTTTCGTAAGCTTCTCTGTTTCGCCCTGGGCCCGCTGCTGAGCAGCCGCAACTTCGGCCCGTTGCCGGGCAACCTGATCGGCTGCTGCTCGCAACGCCTCTTCTTCGCTACGCAGCCGGTTGACTTCACCTTCGTGTCGCGACTTCGCTTCCTGCCGCAGCCGCGTGGCTTCGGCGTGCCGAACGGCTTCCGCTGCTGCGAGCTGCACGCGCTCTTTGGTCAATCTTTCCAGCTCGGCCTTCGTATCATCATGCGCTTTCCCGACGTCGGCCCGCCGCGTCGCGGCCTCCTCAGTCGCGGCCCGCAGGGCTGCCTCCTCCTTACGCAAACGTTCGAGTTCCGCGTTGTGCCGGCTTTCAGCTTCGTCACGAGATCGTTTTACTTCAGCCAGGCGGGTCGCTGCCGCCGCGTCTCGGCGGTCATTCTCAATGCCAATTCTCCGCCAGACCAAATCCTCTGCCGACTTCAACAGATTAATGCTCTCGAGTCGGGCCTGCGCCTCTTCGTCGGCCAAACGATGCGCCTCGCTCTCAGCCTGCGCGCGAGTCAACATCTCGGCCCTTAGCGCCTCGTATTCGTTGGCCCGTCGGGCCTGCGCTTCTTCAGCCGCTCGCCGGCGCAGTTCTTCCTCTTCGCGCCGCCTGGTCGCCGCTTCAGCCCTGAAACTCGTTTCCCGTTCAATACTGACCGCAACTTCTTTCTCTAACTCAGTGCGGGCTAATACGGCATCCGCCAGTTGACGCTCCACCTTTTTCGCCGCTTCTCTCAGCGCCTGTTCCTGCCTTAGCAGCTCATCGGGTTCATTGGAGTCATCAGCGGGTTTGCGGTGAGTTTCCAGCGCTGTCTCCTGATTCACCCGATGCGACGACTCAAGGTTCACAGCTGGAGTTGTCTCTTGAGTTGCCGGAAGCGTTTCGCCGCCTACATCCGCAGACGCTGGTAAGTGGAGAGCGTTGTCATCGCCTGCAGCGGGTGACTCGCGAGAAAGAAGCTCAATGTCTCCACTGGGTTCGAGCAAACCAGGCGCTACCTGGTTTGGCTCCGGCAATGCCATCTCATCTGCCGTAACGTTCTCAACGAATGCCGGTACTGCGCTCGCCCGCGCGCTTTCTAAATCCAAGAGAGCACTTTCAGAAGAATTCGGTTGACTGCCGGGCATGGCTGAGCCAGTCACCCGGCTCAGCGCCGCCTCTGCGATATTGCGGACTTTGGGATCGTCATCGAACATGGCAGCAATCAGATGCGGAGTGCCGCGTTGGCTACTCACGATACCCAAAGCGCGCGCCGCATCAGCCCGTTGCTGCGGTGAGATGGCGCTCCGCAGATCCTGCACCGCCTCATCAAAATAGCCATGATCCATGAATAGTTTCCTCGCTCGCTCCTGTTTCTCTTGATTGCCGTAGTTCGGTTGTTGCTGTTCACCGGCGAGAAGTCCGCTGGCTGTGGAAGATGTCTCGTGAGGAGTGCCTAGTCTGGTTACTTGAGACTCGTCCAACGACTCGTGGGGTAGGTCCGCCGTCATCACCGCCAACAGCTCGGCCGCGATGGCCTGACGCATAGCCCTATCAGTCTCTTTACGCATGTTTACCTCGCTGGTGCTCCCAGCAAGGAAATCCCTAACTGCGTCTAATTGCTCTCTGCCTTCTCCGCCCACAGTTGATGTTGCTCCGTGCTTTACGAGGGGCAATCTTGCCAGACTCCCGCCAAGCTATGCCCAGT